>NZ_JAZQNU010000076.1:0-7515 GCF_045627485.1 Pedobacter sp.
ATTAAAAGAAAGCACATTGTACAAGTTATGGATGGAATCTGCTGAGCGAAGTTTAAGCCAGCCAGTAAGTATCAGCATCCCTTATGCAGAGAAAGGTTTATTCTCCAGTGAGCAGCCTGAGGCTGTGGGACTACTTTTTGAAGCTCGGCAGGGTGAAAAATTAAACGTTAATCTCCGCTTTCAAAGTCTGGACAGCGTGCGTCTATTTATGGACCTTTTCGAATATCCTATAGATACAACCGCGGGGCCGAAACACCTGGCTTCGGCTAAAGATGGCGACAGCACCTTAACTTATACCATTGATGAAGAGGGTCGCTTTCTCCTGCGGTTACAACCTGAGTTACTGGCAACCGTATCATACGACCTTCAACTTACTGCAGGACCCTCGCTGGAACATCCGGTAGCCAAAGGCTCAAAAAATAATATTGGGAGTTTTTGGGGTGTGGACAGGGATTCGGGACAACGAAAACATGAAGGCGTGGATATATTTGCAGCGCGCTCTACCCCTGCTGTTGCCGCTGCCGATGGCACAGTGACCAGGGTGGGCAACAATAACCTGGGCGGTAAAGTGGTATTCATGAGGCCCGAAGGTCGATCTATAAACCTGTATTACGCACATTTAGATAGCCAGTTGGTAGTTAGCGGACAACAGGTAAAAATTGGAGACGCCATTGGTTTAATTGGCAATACCGGTAATGCCATTACTACTGCTCCGCACCTGCATTTCGGCATTTACACCGGCCGTGGAGCCGTAGACCCGATACCCTTTATCAGACCGGGAAAATCTACACCCGCAAAAATTATAGCAAACACAAAACAACTGGGTGATACGATGAGGCTTAGTAGTAATCAATCGGCATTACAAAAATATACGCCGGTTAGGTTGGAAGCTGCCAGTCAAAACGGGTACCGGGTAGTGTTGCCAAACGGACAAAAGACATTCGTGCTGCAAAAAGCACTGCAACCAATTAATGGTGCCATTAGAACGATACGCCTAAACAGCGGCAGTGTGCTGTATACGGCACCAAATGTTATGGCAGCACAATTGCAACCTGGCACCCAGGGTAGCGCTGGTAAAATTATTGGTGAATACCAGGACTATTACCTGATTGAACAGGAAAAAAACAGGGGCTGGATTAGCCGTGATGCCTTAAAATAATATAGAAAAAGCCCCAGACTTGCCACTAAGCAGGTTTGGGGCTTTAAACATGAGGGGTTGCTGTTACTTTGTAATACCTTCCAGTTTAAACATAAAGGCATAATTAAAGGCAACGTCTTTCAGGTAATCAAAACGCCCTGAAGCGCCCCCATGCCCAAAGTCCATATCTGTCTTTAATAACAAAACATTTTTATCGGTTTTAGTGGCCCTTAATTTGGCTACCCATTTCGCAGGCTCGAAATACTGTACCTGGCTGTCGTGAAGCCCCGTAGTCACCAACATGTTCGGATATGCTTTAGCTTGCACATTCTCATAAGGAGAATAGGTTTTCATGTATTCATAGGCAGCTTTTTGCTTAGGATTTCCCCATTCATCGAACTCATTTGTAGTTAACGGAATACTTTCATCAAGCATGGTGTTAATCACATCTACAAAAGGTACATGTGCCAGTACGCCATTCCAGAGTTCAGGAGAGAGGTTTACCACTACACCCATTAATAACCCACCGGCACTACCGCCCTGCGCATACATATGACCTTTAGAGGTAAACTTCTGGTCAATCAGGTACTCACCGCAGGAAACATAGTCGGTAAATGTATTCATCTTTTTCATCAGCTTTCCGTCTTCATACCATTGACGACCCATCTCCTGTCCGCCTCGGATATGTGCTATGGCATAGACAAATCCACGGTTCAGTAGGCTCAGTGTGTTGCTTGAAAAGGCTGGGTCGATACTGTTTCCGTATGATCCATACGCGTATAAAAGTAAAGGCGCATTTCCGTCTTTTTTGTGGCCTTTTTTGTAGACCAGTGAGATAGGAATCTTAGTACCATCCTTTGCCGTTGCAAACAGGCGCTCCGAGGCGTAATCTGCTTTATCATAACCGCCCACTACTTCCTGTTCTTTCATCAGCTTTCTGGCCTTGGTTTCCATGTTATAATCGTAAATGGAGTTAGGCGTAGTCAGTGAGGTATAATTGTAACGCAGTATGTCAGTATTGTATTCCGGATTGGCGCCTACACTTGCACGGTAAGTAGGTTCATCAAACGGTATAAAATATGCCGCTCCATTGCGGTTACGAACAAGCAATTGCACCAGTCCATTTTTACGTTCAGTGATAGCGATAAAGTCTTTAAACTCATCTACACCTTCCAACAGCACGTCTTTTCGGTGCGGGATAACTTCTTTCCAGAATTCCTTAGCCGTTTTATCAAGCGGGCATTCCATTAAGCGGAAGTTTTTGGCGTTCCAGTTAGTTAGGACCAGGAATTTTTCATCCAGGGCGATCATCTCGTACAACACATCTTTGGTTCTAGGCGCTAGTAATTTGAAAGGCTGATCAGGTGTATTTGCATCTACCATTCGCATTTCCGACGACATGGTTGCCATGGAATAAATGAAAATATATTTGCCGTTTTTGCTTTTAGAAACGCCTATATAATTAGAATTGTCTTTCTCGTGGTAAACCTCTTCATCCTGCTTGGGATCGGAACCCAGGCGGTGTTTTTTAATCTTTTCACTCAGTAAGGTTACCTCGTTTTTAGCGGTATAGAACAACGTTTTATTGTCTGCTGCCCAAACCGGATCGGCCTGGGTGTTTGGAATGGCATCTTTAAGCACTTCACCGGTTTCCAGGTTTTTAATATGAATGGTGTACTGTCTGCGGGAAACTTTGTCTTCACCATACGCCAAGAGCTTGTTATCCGGACTTACCTTCATGCCACTTACGGCAAAATAAGGCAATCCTTTAGCCATTTCATCCACATCAAGCAATACCTCTTCCGGCGCACTTAAACTGCCTTTTTTACGGCAATATTTAAAATATTGTTTTCCATCTTCTGTGCGGGTGTAATAGTAATAACCATTATTCAGTACAGGTACCGACTCATCCTTTTCTTTGATGCGTCCTTTTAGTTCTTTAAAAAGGTGTTCTCTAAAGTCTTTAGTACTGCTCATCATGGTATCGGTATACCTATTTTCCGCTTCCAGGTATTGCACCACACGTGTACTGTCTTTTCCTTTTTTGAAGTAATCGATCATCCAGTAGTAGTTGTCGACCACAGTGTCGCCATGCAAAACCCTGGTAGTTGGTATTTTTTCAGCTACAGGCGGGGTAGCATCGGGCCATTGAGTTGCTTTCATATGTTTTTTTGAGTTGTTGCATGCCACCAGGACGGGTAAAAGCAGCAAGAGTGGTAAAGTTTTTTTCATTGAGGGTTATTTAAGCGGTTTAGGTGATTCGTTCTCAACAAAAATAACATAATTTAGCTGTCAAGGGTTGAAATCAAAAAAACAAAACACTCATGCTGCCGTTTTAATTAAGATGAAGGAAATACAGGAAATTATCAAGGCTTTTGATCATGCGCAACAAGCCGAACTAAGGTCTGCGCTGGCTACCGTAGTTCAGGTTGATGGTTCCTCCTACCGGCGTCCTGGTGCAAGAATGCTGGTGACAGAAGAAGGGCAATTGACCGGCGCCATTAGTGGGGGTTGCCTGGAGGGTGATGCCCTGAAAAAAGCACTGCTGGCCATCTTTCAACAGGAAAACAAACTCGTTACGTATGATACTTCCGATGAGGACGACCTGAAGTTTGGCGTGCAGTTAGGCTGCAATGGCATCGTCCATATCTTGTTTGAACCGATTAATACCGAAACTCCCTTCCATCCCATTTACTTTCTGAAAAAACTAAACAGCCAGCGTAAAAGCGCTGTGATTGTTACCCTCTTTTCGATTAACGGCACGCAACAACAAGGCACTGCGTTAATTTTTAGTGACAGCTTGGAAAGCACCTTGCCTGTAGCGCAGCAGGACCAGCTGTTGCCGCTCCTGGAGCAAGCATTGGCCACAAATCAGACCAGCGTGAAAAACGGAGTTTTAAATGATCCCAATTTAAATGCGCTCGTGGAATACATTCCACCGGTAGTGTCCCTGGTAATTGCCGGCGCAGGAAACGATGCACAACCGGTAGTGACCATGGCAGGGCTTTTGGGCTGGCAGCTGACAGTTGTGGATGGGCGGCCAACCCATGCTGTACAAAGCCGCTTTCCCACCGCTGACCAGGTATTGATTGCAAAGCCTGAACAGGTACTTTCACAGGTGCCGGTAGATGAGCAGACAGTTTTTGTCCTGATGACACATAATTATAATTACGACCTTGCTTTACTGAAACTTCTACAACACCAGGATATTCCTTATATTGGTATCTTAGGTCCTAAGACCAAGCTCAATAAGATGTTTGATGAATTACAAGATCAAGGTATCATTTGGACAGCGGAACAGCAGAAAAAAATATATAGTCCGATGGGCCTGGACATTGGCGCAGAAACATCTGAAGAAATATCCCTGTCTATACTGGCAGAAATAAAAGCCGTGCTTGCAGGAACCACAGGAACGTCATTAAGATATAAAACCACTTCCATTCATAGCAAACCGGCTGGTGAGACCGGCGAAACCAGAATTCCTAAATAAAACCGCAATGATAATAGACACCTACGGCAGAATACATGATTATTTGAGGATATCTCTCACTGATAACTGCAATCTCAGGTGTTTTTATTGCATGCCCCAGGAACAATATGACTTTGCCCCTGCTGCTAAACTCATGCAGGTAGGTGAAATTGAAACACTGGCGAAGTTATTCGTTGCGCAAGGTGTAAAAAAAATACGCCTGACCGGCGGTGAGCCCCTGGTTAGAAAAGATGCACCTAAGATATTGGAAACACTGGGTAAACTCGACATTAACCTGGCCATCACCACCAATGGCACCCGGGTGCACACCATGTTGCCTGAGTTGATCGCTGCTAACGTAAGCACACTTAATATTAGCCTGGACACACTGCAGGAAAATAAGTTTTTTAAAATTACTAGGCGCGACCTGTTCAATCAGGTACGACATAACATTGACCTGTTGTTAACGCAACAAATAAAAGTTAAAATCAATGTGGTGGTAATGAAAGGCCTTAATGACGACGAAATTCTTGATTTTATTGACTGGACAAAGGATAGTCCGATTGAAGTACGTTTCATTGAATTTATGCCCTTTAGTGGCAACCACTGGACCAGCAACCAGGTATTTACCTTGCAGGAAGTGCTGGATGTGATTGAAAAACGCCACCTGGTATTGCCTGTAGCGCCTACACCTAATGACACCGCAAAGAGTTTTCAGATTCCAGACCATATGGGCTCTTTTGCCGTGATCAGCACCATGAGTGTTCCTTTTTGCGGCAGCTGTAACCGCATGCGCCTTACCGCAGATGGCAAGTTAAAGAATTGCCTTTTTTCGCAATCAGAAACCGACCTCCTGACGCCGTTGCGCGCAGGACAGGAAATATTGCCCCTTATTCATTCCTGCATACAAGGAAAAGCAAAGGCATTGGGCGGCCAGTTTTCGGGCATTTTTGAAAATATAGACCCCGAGACAATAGAAAACCGCAGTATGATTACCATTGGAGGTTAACCTGAACTATTCACCATAAGCCTTTATGACATGAAAAAAGAAGAAAAGACTGGGATTATTATTTTAGCTGCTGGAAACTCAATGCGCTTAGGGCGGCCAAAGCAGCTGCTTTCTTTCCAGGATAACGGTTTATTAAAAAGAATGGTCATTGAAGCCATGGCTGTGCCAAACACAGTAACACTGGTGGTAACCGGCTACAAAACTGAATTGATGGAGGAAGAAATTGCGGATACCGGTGTTAATATAGTCTTTAATCCCGACTGGCAGGAAGGTATGTCGTCATCGATTCGGAGAGGAGTAGAAACCTTTAAAGAAATGTTGCCCAACCTGGACTCCTGTATCCTCAGTGTCTGCGACCAGCCACATGTTACCCGTGATGTTTTCAGAGCCCTAATCAAAAAACACCTTCATTCGGGTGAAGAACTTATTGCTTCTTCCTATGCCGATACGTTAGGTACTCCTGCATTGTTCAGGCGAAATTATTTTAAGGATTTAATGCTGCTGAATGGCAGAGAAGGTGCTAAAAAGATATTTTTGCAATACCCTCAGGAGGTGTGTAAAGTGCCTTTTGAGAAAGGCGCAGTAGATATTGATACCGAGGAAGACTATATTAATTTGATGAAAAGCGTATAACCTATGATTTCTGTTGACGATGCCAAAGCAATAATTAAATCCTGCACAATAAAAGCCCCGGTGGTAAATGTCCCCCTGTCGGAAGCACTAGGATTGCACCTTGCTGAAAACATTTATGCGGAATATGATATTCCTGCTTTTGCACAGTCATCAATGGATGGCTATGCCCTCAAATTCTCTGACCTGCGTGAACTGGAGATAGCCGGAGAAATGCAAGCCGGTGCGACGGAACCCCAGCGAATGGAACAACATCAGGCCAGCCGAATATTTACCGGTGCACCCCTGCCTGAGGGTGCCGACACGGTGATAATGCAGGAAAAAGTGCGGGTAGAGAACGGTACATTGTTGCTGCTTGACGAAGAGCTAGAAGTAGGAACTAATGTAAGGCCAATTGGTGCTGAAGCTAAAAAAGGTCAACTAGCCATGCACGCAGGCACTTACTTGTCGCCCGCAGCTATTGGTTTCCTGGCGAGCATTGGACGTATACAGGTGCCAGTTCACCAGCCTATGCGTGTCACCATCATCCTGACCGGAAATGAGCTACAGGAACCAGGCAAGCCATTAGAATTTGGCCAGGTTTACGAATCTAACTCGGTCATGTTGATGGCCGCTTTGCAACAGGCAAAAGTAAAAAAGGTTGAGGTATTAAAATCTATCGATGAACTTGATCAACTGATTTCGGTATTGCAGACTGCACTTTCGCAAAGTGACATAGTTCTGTTAACAGGAGGTGTCAGCGTTGGTGACTATGACTTTGTGGTCGCTGCGGCCAGCGCCTGTGGCATCAAACAGCAGTTCCACCGGATCAGGCAAAAGCCTGGAAAACCCCTGTTTTTTGGCACTAAAAACGATCAGCTTATATTTGGACTTCCAGGAAATCCTTCCTCGGTACTCACCTGCTTTTACGAGTATGTGTTGCCTGCTTTATCGGCCAGTAGACAACTATCAAGAGAAGTAACCGCTATTAAAGCTTGTATTACACACCCTTATAGAAAACGTCAGGGATTAACTCACTTCCTAAAAGCCAGTTATCGGGATGGTATGGTTACCCTTTTATCGGCCCAGGAATCCTTTCGTTTACATTCATTTGCACAGGCTAATGCCCTGATTGTTTTGAAAGAAGAGCAAACAGAAGTAAGTGCAGGCGAAATGGTTGATGTACACTTGTTACCCCTTTAATAAGGCATGGAATTATTTTATGTGATCCTTTTTGTTGTTGCCTTTCTCTACGCTTCTGTTGGACATGGTGGCGCAAGCGGCTATTTA
>NZ_JAZQNU010000077.1:0-5264 GCF_045627485.1 Pedobacter sp.
GTCTCTTTAGCTTCGTCTTCTGCATCGGCAAGGTCAAGGTGGGGTGATGATGAGGGTAATCACGTTGTTTCGGACGAAAGCCGCCGACGAATGGATCGGGCGCTTCACGAAGTATTTCCATGCCGGAGAGGTTCAGGAGGAAATGATCTGTACACCGAAGGTTAACTTTAGCATGGTTGAAGAGCTTTACGAAGCGGAGTTTATGACCACAGAAGTGAAACAGGAACTGGCCACTTTTAGGGAACGTTTGTCAGATTTTCAAAAAGTGAAAGAGGTAAAAGCACCAAAAGGGTTAAAAACTGTTTTAAGAACTTACCAGCAGCAAGGTTTAAACTGGCTGAATTTTCTGGACGAGTTTGGTTTTGGCGGTTGTCTGGCAGATGATATGGGGCTTGGGAAAACCATCCAGATTATAGCGTTCCTGTTATTGAAGAAGGAAAAGGGCGGTGAAGGGGCTCCTAGTTTGATTGTAGTGCCTACCACTCTGTTATTTAACTGGCAGCAGGAGCTGGCCAAATTTGCGCCCTCTCTGAAGGTACACACCATATATGGGGTGGAACGCATTAAAGATACGAAAGGATTGGATGGCTTTGACGTGGTTATCACCTCATATGGAACGATGCTCTATGATATAAAATACTTAAAGAAGTATGTGTTTCAAACGATATTTCTAGACGAGTCTCAGCAGGTTAAGAATCCCTCATCGTTGCGGTACCAGGCAGCAGCCTTGCTCAAATCGCGTAATAAAATTATGGTAACCGGCACGCCCGTTGAGAACAGCACATTCGATTTATACGGGCAGTTGTCGCTGGCTAATCCTGGCTTGCTAGGCTCGAGACAGTATTTTAAAGATGTTTATTCGACGCCGATAGATAAGTTTAAAGACATGAAACGGGCAGCTGATTTACAGAAAAAGGTACGGCCGTTTATTTTGAGGCGCACAAAAAAACAGGTGGCTTCTGAACTTCCCGACAAGACTGAAATGGTGATGTACTGTGAAATGGGAGATGCCCAAAGAAAGGTCTATGATGCGTATAAGGCCGAATATAAAAGTTTCTTGTTGTCGCAAAAGGAGGAAGACCTGGCGCGAAACAGCATGCATATATTAAAAGGCCTGACAGTATTGCGACAGATTTGTAATTCTCCGGCATTGCTCAAAGACGACCAGTATTATGGTGATGCATCGTCAAAAATAAATGTATTGCTCGAAGAAATTGAGGGTAAACAGGCAGAACATAAGATATTGGTGTTTTCTCAGTTTGTGTCAATGCTCGATCTGATTAAAAAGGAGTTGGCAGAACGAAATATTGGCTATGAATACCTGACGGGTCAAACAAAAAACCGGGAAGCAAAAGTGGATGCTTTTCAGCATCATCCGGATGTGCGGGTGTTTCTGATTAGTTTAAAAGCCGGTGGAACGGGCTTAAACTTAACTGAAGCTGATTATGTTTACCTGGTAGACCCCTGGTGGAATCCTGCTGTGGAGAACCAGGCGATAGACAGAAGCTACCGTATAGGGCAAAAAAAGAATGTGATTGCGGTACGTTTGATTTGCCCGGATACCATAGAAGATAAAATCAGGCAATTACAGGAAACGAAGATCGATCTGGTGAACGACCTGGTCAAAACAGACCAGGATCTAAAGAAACTTTCGAGGAAGGATCTGATTGAGTTGTTTAATTAGTATATAATAACTTAGTTTTGCAGTATTGAAAACGCTCCTGATATTTATTTGCTGTTTGTTTGCTACCGCGACTATGAGTGTGCGGGCACAGGAAATTGCTGCGCCTATTTTGCAGGATTCTGTTGTTGCAAAAGCAAGACCTACCCGGATTGTTAAAGATTCTGCTTACTTCGCACGTCAAAAGTTTGTTACAGACTCCATTATCAGGCATACCTGGATTCTGCCAGATTCGTTACTCAGCTCGTCTATAATCATTGACAGCATCATGCATGCCAAGTTGAAAAACCGACCAGCAGATGTGCCATGGTTCAGCATTGACGATAAGACCAAAAAGGACAGTTTGTATAAGAAGGGTAAAGCACTGGTTAGGGGTGAAACCTGGGTCTTGGCATTCATTGCTTTTCTATTGCTCGTGTTTGCAATTTTGAAACGATATTTCTCCCGGCAACTCTCTACTATTGTGGAGGCTTTTATTAGCAACAGGGTGCTTAATAATCTAACCAAGGAGGATAACTTGTTCACTTCCTGGCCTTTCCTGTTGTTATTTGTACAATTTGGTTTTGTTATTGGGATGTTTTTTTACCTGGTAACACAATTTTATCAACTGAGTTATGGCACTGGCGGCTTTCAATATTACGTGACAATTTCTATTTTAATTATTATTCTTTATACTTTAAAAATTGTTCTTTTAAGGTTACTTGGTCATGTATTTAATATACAAAAACCAGTTCACGAATATATTATTATATTATATTTAAGTTATTTTAACACATCATTATTGTTTATTCCATTGGTGATTGCGTTCGCACTTACGCCACTTAGCTATGGTTTAAATTATATAATCATATCGTTAATCCTGGTTGGATTAATTTTTACATTCCAGTTTTTTAGGGCGGGAGTGAATATATTATCTCACTATCGGTTTTCAAAGGTCTATTTATTTTTGTACTTTTGTGCCCTCGAAATCTGTCCTATTTTGATATTAATCAAGGCAGTAGGTTTATAACGCTAAAAGATAATGCAAGAAAACAAAGAAGATCGGTTACGCAAGGTTAAAAGTATCTTAATTACTTTACCTAAGCCTGAAACAGAGAAGTCGCCTTATTTTGACCTGGCCAAGAAATATAATTTGAAGATCGATTTTAGGTCTTTTATCCATGTAGAAGGAGTGCCAGCAAGGGACTTTAGAAAGGATAAAATTAACCTTGCTGATTTCTCTGCAGTGGTGTTTACAAGCAGGAATTCAGTTGATCATTTCTTTAGGATTTGTGAAGAGATGCGCTACGACGTGCCTAACGATTTAAAGTACTTCTGCATCTCGGAATCTACCGCTTTATACCTTCAAAAGTATATTCAATATAGAAAGAGAAAAATTTTCTTCGGCAAACAAACCGCATCAGATCTTGCGGAAGTGCTGAAAAAACATGCTTCTGAAAAATTTCTTTATCCATGTTCTGATATGGCCACTGAGGATACAATGAAGTTTCTTCAGAAGAATGGTTACGATTTTACACCGGCAGTTCTGTTTAAAACTGTAGTTAGTGATCTTTCAGACCTCGCTGAGGTATTTTATGATGTGATTGCTTTCTTTAGTCCGTCAAGCATACAATCCTTGTTTACAAACTTCCCTGACTTTTTACAGAACAATACACGTATTGCCGCTTTTGGTGTAAACACCCATAAGGCTGTAACAGATGCAGGCTTGATTGTTGATATTGCAGCGCCATCTCCGGAAGCACCCTCTATGATAATGGCTATTGAGAATTACTTAAAAAAATCAAATAAATAGGAAATATTTCGTTGTTTTAATGTTATTTTATAATAATCATTGATTTTCTGGATGATTATTAATACAATTGCTGATAAATTTATCAGCGTGTATGAGAAAAATTTTCCTGTCGGTATTTGTCATTGCCTTTTGCTTATCATTTGTTACACACGAGAGTCTGGCACAGGGCTGGGTGAATATTAAGAAAAACAATAAATTTTTATCTCCTGTAGCCCGTAACATGGCTACCATACCCGCTGGACAAACTTATGTAAGTGTGCCATTGGATATTATGGATACCGTAAGCAATTCTGGCCGAATGGTTTCCATCAGTGGTTTCTTTATGGATCGTACTGAAGTATCGAATAAACAATACCGGGAATTTGTTAACTGGGTAAGAGATTCGGTTGCAACAACCCTGCTTGGTCCTGCAGCAGCACCAAACCTGTTTAAGCCTGTAGCAACTACTGTAGGTGGTGCTACGATGACCTCAACAAGGGCCATAGACTGGAACAATGTAAAAAAGTACCTGTGGCGTGACGGAAATGGTGGTTATGCCAGTAAGTTGGCTGCCATGTATTACAGTGGTGACGATGCTTTGTTAAGCAGACGCGAGATAGATATCCGTAAATTAAGATATTCCTTTAGTTTTTTGAATATGGACCTGGCCGCTGCGGGAAGGAACAACCCTGCGATGAACCGTAAGGACTTTATTCAAAGTTATGTCGATAATCCGGATCCGACTAAACCCAATGAATTTCCATCTATAGCTGTGTATCCAGATACCTTGGTATGGATGGTTGATTTTGGTTATTCACAGAATAGTCCAATGGCTAAAGATTACTTCAGTAATCCTGCGTACGACGACTATCCCGTTGTGGGTGTTACCTGGGAACAGGCCAATGCTTATTGTATCTGGCTGACAAAACAATACGAGGGTAAAAAGACTTCTAAAAAGCACCCTAAACTGGAGTTCAGATTACCGACTGCTGCAGAATTCGAATACGCTGCCAAAGCGGGGAATGAGCAATCAAAATTTCCATGGAATGGAGAACTGATTACTGACGATAAGAACCGCCTACAAGCTAATTTTAAAAGTGATCCGGGAAATTATACGCCCGACAACGGCCTTTACCCGGTACATGTACGTTCATACCTGCCGAATGACTACGAGTTATATAACCTGGCAGGAAATGTAGCGGAGTGGACGGCTACAGCATACAATCCTTCTGCAGCTGCGCTTTTGCACGACGTTAATCCAAACTATACTTATGTAGCCCGAACTACAGATAGTAAATACCTCAAGCGTAAAGTGGTTAAGGGAGGATCATGGAAAGACATTGCCTATTTTCTTCAAAACTCGGTAGCTACTTACGAATATCAAGACCAGCCAAGGTCGTATATTGGGTTCCGTTGTGTAGCGTCTTACCCTGGTTCAAATATCAAGTAAATCTAAAATCAAGCTATTATGACAACAAAACCTAAATTCGATTGGTTACATACCGCAGTTTCCTGGGGGGCAAGTATTGTTATTATCGGCGTTCTATTTAAAATTCTGCACATAGGTGGGATTATGGGGAATTACCTTATTGGTCTCGGCTTGGGGGTAGAGGCAATACTGTTTTTCGTGGATTTATAAATTTAGATGGATCAAGTAGAATTTCACCATGAAGATGATGAAGATTATCAATTTACCGAGATATTGGAGGATTGGAATCGACTACGTGAAGTAGCTATTGGAATTATTACGTTTGCTGCATTCATGATAAGACTAATGCTATACAAATCATCAAATAAAGATGCTTTAGAACC
>NZ_JAZQNU010000078.1:0-8998 GCF_045627485.1 Pedobacter sp.
GGTCCGCCGATTAGTTTTTTTAGCATAGAGATTTTGGATAAGATCATCAAGACATTGAAAAATAAGTATACCATTATCTATAATCGGCCAAGGCCACAAAACATTACAATGGATAACAGTGATGTCTATGAGTTGAATGAATATGAATGGCTTGCAGAAACCCATCCTGAGGTGGTATTAATGGAGGACTTATACCAGGAAAACAAGGGGAATGCTAACAATTATAATCACTTTCAATTGATGGTTTATGCAAATGCAGATCGGTTTCTCTCCATACATGGTGGAACGGCCACACTGGCGAGCTATTTTGGCGGAATAAACATCGTTTTATCAAAACAAGGGCCTGAACATCACTTTAAGTGCTATGAAAAGCTATACCCAATGTTTTCGGGCGCGAAGGTTTTGCATGCGAAAACCGATGAAGCGGTTCTTTCCTACATTAAAGAATATTATAACTAAATGAAGCCTAAAACAGAAAATCACTATTGGTTAAAATCTGGTTTTATTAATGTTATCCAAAATTTTTCCGGGGTATTTTTCGGATTTGCGAGCTTTTACTTTCTGGTAAGGGTATTAAGTAAACACGAGTTTGGTGCATGGACATTGTTCATGGCCGCTGTTACCATTTTAGAGATTTTCAGGAATGGGTTGATTCAAAACGCCTTGGTGCGGTTTATTTCTTCGTCACCCTTATCAGAGCACCATAAAATTACATCAGCTTCTTTCTCTATCAGTGGCATAATTACACTTGTTTGCATCATTGCCAATCTACTTTTCGCGCACCAGGTTGCCCTAATCTGGAAAACGGAAGAACTAGAGACGATGTTTTACTTGTTCAATATCGTTTTCGTCCTCTCTGGCATACTTACCCAGTTTAATTGTATTGAGCAGGCAAACCTGAATTACACAGGCGTATTTATCACCAATCTTATCAGGCAGGCGTCTTTCTTCCTGTATGTTCTGGTTTGTTTTTTCTTTGATCTTAAAATAAGTTTAATCCAACTTGTCTATATCCAAATAATAGGCGTGTTTGCCAGTACTGCTGTTGCTTACTTTTACGTGAAACCCTATCTTAAAATAACATTTAAGTTGTATCCCGAGTGGATTAAAAAATTATTTAACTATGGGAAATACGCTTTTGGAACGTCAGTGAGCTCCATCCTCTCTACCACCATCGATCAGATGATGTTAGGTGTGATGTTATCACCCGCTGCTGCAGGTTCGTTTAACATAGCAGTAAGAATAACAAATCTAATAGAGATTCCCACTAATGCTGTGGCAACCATTGTATTTCCACAAAGTGCCAAGCGATTGGAATCCGAAGGCGTAGAGGCGATAAAGTACCTGTATGAGAAATCTGTTGGTGTCATTCTGGCAATTTTAATTCCAGGTGTGTTGATTATCTTTTTATGTTCAGACTTTGTCATTCACTTTATTGCAGGTGGGAAATATGATGATTCCATTCCTTTATTAAAAGTAACCTTGCTGTATTGTATATTAATACCGTTCGGGAGACAATTTGGGACAATATTAGATTCTATTGGCAGAACAAGAACTACCTTTATTGTGGTTGTTATTTGTGCAATGATCAACTTAAGTCTTAATTATCTATTCATCCGTGAGATGGGCGTTATCGGTGCAGCCTATGCAACCCTTGTCTCCAATGTGATTGGTTTTTTGATTGGCCAGCGCATCCTAAAGAAGGAATTAAATGTTAACCTCCTAAACACCTTTACATACGCCTATAAATTTTACCCCGAATTTTACCATAAGTACATCTCTAAAAGCAAAAACTTATAACAGGGTATCACTCATTAATTTGGCGGTAATACGTATTTAATAATGTGCTGAATTGATTAAATCTTACCTCCCAGGTATTTTCGGAAGCTATTTTAAGTCTTTCTGAAACCTGGAACTGATCATCGTTCTGAAGTGTATTTTTTAAAGCGGCGTTGAATGCTGTAGGTGTTGCGCAGTAAGCAACGAAGTCACTTGTGAAATCTTTGAGATCCATGTTAAAGTCTGTAGCAATAACAGGCTTTCCTGCGCCTAGGTATTCGAATAATTTTAAGGGGAAGATGGTATTGCTCACCTCGTCTTTTTTAAATGGAATCATACAGACATCAAAACCCTTTAGTACAGATGGCATTTCTGCGTATGGGATCCGGCCAATGAAGTAAACGTTAGAAAGGTTTTTAAATGCTAATGGCACAAAGCTTTCTGTAACAGGCCCCGCAAAAACAAAACTTACATTTTGATTACTACTGGCCACTTCAAATAATAGATCGAAGTTGATACGTCTTTCAATATTTCCAAAATAGCCAATAATAGGACTTGGAATCTCATTTAGCCTTTCATTAACAATTAAATCATGTTGCATAGCCTGCGAACTTAGTTCCAGGTTTGCAGCGTTTGGAATAAAATAGGTGTCAGTGTTTTTTGCCGATTTTTCCTTAAATAACTGCTTACTTGTACAGATAATCAGATCAGCATGTTGCACAATTATATCTTCTGACATCTGCCCATGGTTCGCATCATACTTGCCAATGATCGGATCAACGCAATGATAAACCGATAGCTTTGGTGCCAATAATTGTCCGATATTAGGATAATGAAAGTTAGAAGAATTGATATAGATGTAGTCTGTGATGTTAAATTTGGCGATTACTTGTTCTATCCTTTGGAGAATAGTCTTTTCATTCAGCCCTAAAAGAAACCTGTAAAAATCACCTTCTGCAATAAAATTGATGGGTAATAATGGGGGAACAATAACAACTTTTAAATTGCGTTCTGTCGTATCAATAAGGTCTACCGTATTTCGGTTGAAGTGTTTTTTACGGGTTTGATAACCGTCATTCCTATTCAAAAAATAGTCTTTGTACGTATAAGGATAGTCGATATAATACACGTCGTTATCCAATGCCAGATATTTAGCCATCGTAAAACTGGTGGACTCAAATTGCCCATCGAATTTAGCAATGCCCAATATAAATATGACTTTCCCTTTTAAAAGCATAGGCTTTAATTTGAAGATTTTTTAGTGTCATGTGGAGCTTCCCGCTTCAACATGGTGGCTCCTCTTTTTAATTCAATAATGATCCGGTTGGAAATTGCTTTGTAAAACGAGCCATCTCTTTGTAAGGTGCGTGGTGCAGTCCAGGGACGAGCGTCCATTGATTTGACCTGTTTAATCATTCCATATTTCATCAAGTCGAAGGCAAGTCTGCCGTCATCACCGCGAATATTATGCATGATAAAGCCTTCCTTTAGTCCATGAGCTTTCACATATCCCATACTGATGCCAAATGCATTTAAATAAGGTCGTTTGATATGTCGAAACTCAGCTGCAGCATCTTTCAATTTTTCCAGCAAGTATAACTGCATTCGGGAAAAGCCCTTTTCTGGAATGAAAGAGTACCTGCCGTATACACAAACGACATTTTCCTGTTGCAAAACTTTCATCATTTCTTCTATCCAGCCTGGAGGATACAAACAATCAGCATCAGCTAATAGAATATATTTTCCATTAGCGTTTTCCTGGGCCAATTGCCTTGCAGGTCCACAACCCTGTATCGGTTGAAATAGCCCTCTGATATGCATACTGTTGATTGACTCCTGGGTGCGGTCGGCTGAGTTATTGTTAACCACAATGATCTCGAATGGGATGTTGGTTTTAGAAAATGACAACGAGTTTATACACCGCAAAACATTAATTTCTTCATTATATGCGGCTATAATTATAGATACCAAAGGTGTTGTACTTTGAACCTTGTCAAGCCTTAAATTGAGCTCCTTAAAAAAAGCATCAGGCACGTCTTTGTATTCTTTATAATCAAGATTTAGTTCCTTTACCCAAGCTGGGACAACATAGTTAATCAAGCGCTTCATATTCTTTATACTTTTGGTGCGATAACGTTTTTACTGTCCCTCTTGTCAATAATCAGGGTAATATTAATCATGGCAATGGCTAAATAAAAATAGACACTGTTTGGAAACTGGACCAATGCTTCCTGGGGGTAATTGCCAATTCCCAAGGCAAAAATGATGAGTACCATACCCAGGCAATAGTTTTTTAATTCTATATCTTTGATCTGGTAGTAATTTTTAATTCCTGTTTTCAACACCACAAACATCAAGGTGCAGAAAAGAAACATGCCTACATATCCAAGTTCCACAGCAACCCTTACATAACCACTATCTGACGGAAAATTGGCTAGAGCAGAGTTCGGTGCAAATCTTTTACCCCAGACACCTGTAGCGCCCAATCCGCCTCCAAATGGATGTTGTTGTATATAAGGTTGGATCTTTTTCTGGTTGATTTTACGAACATTAAAAGAAGCATCGTCATCGGGACTAAAGGCGGATTGAAACCTCACAATGGTTGGATTGGAAGTGGGGACAAAAACCAGTGCAATAAAGAACGCAGCACCAACAATCGCATATTTTAATATTTTAAAGTTGAACCTCAAAACAACAAACAGGAACATCGCAAGTGGAAACAATGGGTAAGCCCCACGCGTGCCAGAGTACAACATAACGGTTAAAAATAATGCGGCAAGGCAACCTAAAATTACTTTCTTGTAGATCTTAATTGGATTTAACATTACCGCCACACAGAGGATAGCGCTAATTACCATATTGTAAGAGAAGGATACCGGATCTGAAAAAATGGAAAACTTACGCCATTTACCATCAATGAATAGCAAAGAGCGCTGCAGTTCGGTATTGATACTTGCTTCTTCGAATCCGAAAAAGCCAAAATACTCCTGTTTTACAGCATATAAAGCAGCAAATAACGCGAGTGCGATCCACACAAAAAAAATAAGCCTGATAAACTCCTTTGTCCTGATCTGCGCAACGAACACAAAATAGGTAAGCATGATTAACGCCACAGACCTGATGGTGTATAGCCAGGCCATTTTTGAAGCGGCTTCCGGATTAAGTACTTGAAGCAAGTTATAACCAATCCAGACCAAAATCATTACACTGATGGGATTTCTGAAGGCCTCCCATTTTTGATATTTCTTTTGGTAGATAATAAAACCAAAACCCAGGAGCAATACAAGACCGTCCATTAAGGTTCCAAGTGGGAAATTCACACCAATTCGTAACACAAACATGACGAAATAGGCTGCAATAAGCAGGACTAAAATACCGAATTTCGGGTAATAAATAACAGAGAAAACAAGTGGTAAGCCAATCAAAGTGATAAACATGCCCAAGCCAAACGTTAGTCCAAAGTAATTAATTCCCAACACACTAAACACCGAAAACAACAGTAGAATAGTGGTGAGAACCCACGGTGTTAACCTGAATGGAGTGCTTAAATTATCCATTGATGATTTAGAGAAAAAGTATTTTGATAAAAAAATAATAAACAGAAATAGCAGAAACCAGCAGTGCAAGCCTGTAAGTAACTTTTTCGAGTTTCTTCTTTTGCGCTTCTGTATCTCTGGCTGTTTTTCTAAATGGACTTGTTTTCATCAGTATATTATTGTTCGCTTATTCCTGTTAGCTTACTTGGTCTCTACAAATCATCGTTAGTTCGTTTATGATAGTGGGTTGTAGCGATAGACGTGCGATTTGCATTTTTACTTTTCAGCAACGACCTAAGCTGTAAAAAGATGAAGGTAGGGATACTTTTCAATGATTGGTAGATCCGATCGTCTGCGTTTGACTGATTCAATGCGATCAGAAACCCCAAAAGGAACAATAGAAAAGCGGCAAACCAGATACCTACGGCTAAGGCCGATACAAATAGATTAATCAACATGAACAACCCCGATAGCAAAATAAAGATAAATAGCGGTGGACGTAACAAGACCAGTCCGAATAGCATTTGATTGGCACTTCTGTTCTTTATTCCCTTTAATAATATTTCGAAACCAAATTTAAAATACTTAAACCAGGTGTTGATCCACCTTGCTCTTTGATTAACTAATTGTGTTGATTGGGAAGTCTTTTCATCATAGACAATTGCATTTTCTGCAAACGCAATCCTCAGATTTCTTTTTAAGATCTCCGCTTGTAAAACTTTGTCGAACCCTGCCCCTTTTATATTCAGCGGACCCAGACAGGATTTATACAATGTTGTCGTAAAAGCCATGCCCGATCCAGAAAGGGTTGCAGAGGAGTTAAGGTTAAACAACAATTTGCCGTCGTAAAAATGGTAGTAAATGTCGCGGGCCGCGTCAAGACAAGCAATGGTTGAATCCATGTTTTTAGCCATTCGAATTCCCTGCACAGCCTCAAACCCCCTGGAAAACCAAATATTTAGTTCATGTAGGTACTCCGTGTCAACCAGGTTGTCACTATCAATAATCGTTACCCGATTATGATCCCGAATAAAATGATCTATCGCATAAAAATGAGAAGCAGTATTACTGGCAAGTACCCTTGGTGGTAACAGCAATACCACCCGTTTATCTTCGAAATTTAAGTCGTCCGTGATCTTACAATCGTCGGCAACGATATATATCACATAATTTGAGTAGTTCAAAGCCAGTAAAGACTTCACCACTGCAGGCAACATCGTTGTTTGCTGAAATGCAGTAACGATAATCGCATAATCCCCCTCACTACCTTCATGGCGCTGAGGTGACGCTACAACAGGTTTATTCCGGATGAATTTCCACGTTAGATACATGAAAAATGGCAAAACCAGATTGTAGCCAATTATTACTTGTAATACAATCCATAACACCATAAACACACTCATTACTTTTCAGAATTACCAACTTTGTTAATGATCCACCCTATGAAACTTCCGGTTTCTTTCAAATAAGCGATTTGGCCTTTCTTCCGTTCAGAGATGGAGTTTCCAGCAGCAAATACAGACACAATGTTTTTGGAAAATAAAATCCATTCTTTCGACTGGTTTCGATCATCAAGCGCTGCTGTTTCAATAATGATTAAATCATACAAAGTTTTAGCCTCATCCAATTTAGCTTGTATTACATCCCTGCTTGCTAATTCCATCAAGGAGGTATCGCCACCTTTGTTACTTAAAATATCAATACTACCAGCCTTGTGATTTAGGGTTAAGTCAAGTTTACCACTGATAAAATCTTCCAGGTACAGTTTTGATGTTGATGCTCTTGAAATATTAGGATTACTAAAGTTACCATCAATTACAAGAACTTTCTTATTGGTCATCTTCCAGGCTAAGGCCAGACTTAAGGCTACCAAAGTTTTTCCAACGGTTGGACTTATACTGGTAATCACCAATATCTTGTCTGTCATAGCCAGTTCAATTTCATAACGAATGGAACGCAATTGATTTTTGAACTTCAAAAGATGGGGGGCTATTGTTTCCTGATTCCATAAAGCGCTTAAATCAACCGAAGGTGATACCAAGTAGTTGACCTCTCCCAATACTGGAACATCAGTCTTATTGGCAAGCTCCTGAGCAGAGATCACGCTGTTATCAAAGAAGTATATAACGAATAGTACCAAAACACAAAAAGCGAAACTGATGATGGCACTTAATATCACCAATAACATCTTTTTTGAAGGCTGTGCAAGGCCAGGAATTCCTTGTTGAACAACGTTCATTTTCACATTAAACGATGATTCCAGGGTGCTTTGATTATACATATTAAGGATATCAAGATATTCCTTACTTGCAATTTCTATCCCCATTTCAAGCGACTGCACATCAGCTTCTTTAGGCACCATCGTTTCAAATTGGCCATTTAACGACCTCAACTTCTTGTCTAACGAATTTATGCTGTACCTGGTCAAATCAAGCTGAATCTCCATGTTCAGCTTTTGATTAATCAACTCCTGTTTGGTGTTTAAGGGATTGTTAATATATTGGTCTGATGATTTATTGATCTGCGCAGTAAGTTTTCTACTCAAGGAATCATAGCTTGATTTATAGCGTGGATCAAGGTCATTATTGATATATAACGTATAAAGCGAACTGAGTTCATCTTTAGTATCAACAATTGACTGATTAACCTTAGAAAGCGCTGCTTCTATATAACTCCTTTCCTGCGGATCGAACTTTCTATTAATCTGATTTAATGCGCCGGCATAAGATGCAGTTTTCTCAATAGCCTCTTGTTTTTTAGTATCATACTCTAAAACCAACGTATAAAGTTGTTTAGATTGCTCGGTAAGATTTAGCACACGATTTTTTATCTTATATGCACGCAGTTTCTCCATGCGTTGTGAAAGCGAATCACTCTTTTGAACTAACATGCCACTTAGAAAGTTATTCGCCTTGAGCTGATTTTCTTTCAAAGATGTCGAGTAATCTTCAATGACCTCTGAGGCTATGAGGTTAACAACCAGGGCAGAAAGATCTGGGTTTTCCGACTCGAATTGAATGACAATAAAATCACTGTCGCTAGGTCTGTATATAAGTTGTTTATTCCGTAAGGACTCTGCATCATAGCCCATAGATTTTAATAACTTGAATAATTTGTTTTCCGATGGCTTGGATAACGTAAGGCTTTGATGACCGATAGCCTTCTCACGAAATACCTTTAAGGCCTGGGCTTTTTCATCGTCAGACAAGGCAATCACTTCCTTACTCCATTGCTTAAATGGCGTAGCACTTGTCAAGTCATGAATAATAAGTTGATACGCTACCTGATCCAGCACCCTGTTCATGCGCATCATTTCCATCAGGTTGCTAAACTTTTGGTTTATTCTATCCTTATCTTCTACCTGGCCTACAACCGATTGTTGCTGCGTGCCATCTACCCAGCCTGTGGCAACTTGTGCCTGCGAAACATAGGAATTGGGAAGATTGCGAACAAGGAAGTAAGTGATAATGGTGGTAACAAGTGGAATAATAATCAGGGTAAGCTTGTACTTTTTTAGAATATCTAAAAATCTAAATAATTCATTCATTATTTTATATATTCTAATTTAACAACGGTCAGTTCTTCTAAGGCAACTTTTGCATTTAAGTAATTGGCTTCAGTTTCAAGTTTTGTTTGAAAATTCTCATTAAAAGTCATAGAAGCACTGTTGTAGTCAAGGAAGG
>NZ_JAZQNU010000079.1:0-7383 GCF_045627485.1 Pedobacter sp.
ACTTCGATGGGATTTCAATCTGTTTATCGAAAGGATTAGGTGCCCCGGTTGGGTCTGTTCTACTCGGTTCAAAAGAAACCATCCATAAAGCCAGGAAGCTGAGAAAAGTATTTGGCGGTGGTATGCGACAGGCGGGATTTCTCGCTGCGGCAGGTATCTACGCGCTGGATCACCACATAGATCGCCTGGTGAAAGATCACCAGCACGCCATAGCCCTGGCCGATGCCCTAAGTAATGCATCATATGTAAAGTTTGTGATGCCTGTAGAAACTAACATTATTGTTTTTGAAGTGGCACCAGGGTTTACTGCCCAGTCTATTGTTGATGCCTTGCACAAAAAAGGGATCATATGTATGGCAACCGGTGCAAAAACTGTTAGATTTGTTACACATTTGGATGTTTCGCCAGAAATGATTGATCAGGCAATTGAAACCCTAAACCATTTACATCCATAATACGAGGTCATGATGTCTGGCCAGACCGCCACGTCGCGACCACTAAAAAACATAGATTCAACGCATGAAAAAAATACTAATCGCAAACAGAGGTGAAATTGCCTTACGCATTATGCGTTCGGCAAAAGAAATGGGCATTAAAACGGTTGCTGTGTATTCTGAAGCTGACCGCGAAGCTTTACACGTTCGTTATGCCGATGAAGCGATTTGTATTGGACCGCCGCCATCCAACCAAAGTTACCTCCTAGGTGAAAACATCATTGCCGCCTGTGAAGCAACCGGAGCGGAAGCGATACACCCGGGTTACGGTTTTTTGTCTGAGAATGCTGCCTTTGCCAGGCAGGTTAAAGAAGCTGGTTTAATTCTGATAGGGCCAACACCTGAGGCCATGGAAATTATGGGCAATAAGCTGTCGGCAAAAGCCGCGGCATTAAGCCACAAGATCCCCATGGTACCCGGTACAGAAGAGGCTATAACCGATGTGGAAGAAGCCAAACGTCGTGCAGTAGAAGTGGGGTTCCCTATTTTAATTAAGGCCGCTGCTGGTGGCGGAGGTAAAGGCATGCGCATCGTTAACCATGTAGACGAGTTTATTGAGCAAATGGAACTGGCAGTGAGCGAGGCCATATCGGCTTTTGGCGATGGTGCGGTATTTATAGAGCGTTATGTCTCTTCTCCAAGGCATATCGAAATCCAGGTGCTTGGTGATACCCATGGAAATGTGGTTCACTTGTTCGAAAGAGAATGTTCTATCCAGCGTCGCCATCAAAAGGTAATTGAAGAAGCGCCGTCCAGCATATTAACCGAAGATATCAGGCGAGAAATGGGCGCTTGCGCTGTGGCCGTTGCACGGGCAGTAAATTATGTTGGCGCAGGAACGGTAGAATTTATTCTTGATGAAAACCTTGATTTCTTTTTCCTGGAAATGAATACCCGCTTGCAGGTAGAACATCCCGTTACCGAATTAATAACCGGGATTGATTTAGTGAAAGAACAAATAAAAATTGCCAGGGGTGAGGTGTTGGGGTTTACTCAAGACGACCTGAAAATTAATGGCCATGCCATGGAGCTCAGGGTGTATGCCGAAGATCCCCTCAATAATTTCCTGCCTGATATTGGTACCTTGCAAACCTATAAAACACCAAAAGGTAATGGCGTACGTGTAGATGATGGTTTTGAACAGGGCATGGAAATCCCTATTTATTACGACCCTATGATTGCCAAACTAATTACCTTTGGAAAAGACCGGGAAGAGGCTATCGCCAGAATGGTAAGGGCTATTGACGAATATCAAATTACAGGTATCCAAACTACCCTTGGATTCGGCAAGTTTGTAATGACACATGATGTGTTTATATCTGGAAAATTTGATACACATTTTGTGAGCAAATATTTTAAAGATGACAGCCTGGATGCAGGAACAGAAGATGAAGCACTTATAGCCGCTTTAGCTGCCGTATTAACTTTAAAAAAACCTACAACACTATCCAGTACCACAGCGCAACAGGTGCAAAGCAGTGCATGGAGAAAAAATAGAACACAACTTTCATAAATATATGTTTACAGGTATTATCGAAACCCTGGGCCTGGTTACCAACCTTAAACAGGACGGAACCAACGTTCATTTCACCATCAAGTCGGCCATTAGTAACGATTTGAAAATTGACCAAAGCGTAGCCCATAACGGGGTTTGTTTAACGGTGGTTAAACTCGACGATGAAACACACACGGTAACGGCAATTCAGGAGACCCTGGAGAAATCGAATCTGGCTAGCCTGCAGATTGGCCGTTGTGTTAACCTTGAACGCTGCATGCAGCCTACCGGTCGCCTTGATGGACATATTGTGCAGGGCCATGTAGACCAGACAGCAGTTTGTGTGAAAAGGGAAGAACTAAATGGTAGCTGGGAGTACCGCTTTAAATACGATACCAGCGCAGGTAACGTCACGGTAGAAAAGGGTTCAGTATGTGTGAACGGAATCAGCTTAACAGTCGTAAATTCAACCACAGATGAGTTTTCGGTGTTTATAATTCCCTACACTTTTGAACACACTAACCTGCACGAAGTCGCTCCTGGTGATACCGTTAACGTCGAATTTGATATTATTGGCAAATATGTAGCACGCTTGATGAACAGGTAATCTACCGCTTCAACTCCTCTATTTTATTTTTGATAAAAGCAGCCAGTTTAGGGTTTTTATTCATCTCCGTAAAGTGCTTTAAATAGAGGTTATAATTGGCAATGGCATTCTTTTTATCCTGCAATCCATTTTCATACACTAAGGCGATGTTGTAGTATAGACTGCCATTGTTTTCGAACAATAAACCCCTTTTATAAGCAGCAAGGGCCTCCTGGTATTTTTTTGTGCGCTCATACGAATCGCCTAGTAAGCCATAATACGTGGCCGTCTTGTCCGATATAGCTTCCTTCAGCGTTTTATCCAGGTAGATGCTTGCATTTTTATAATCTTTAAGTCCCCGGTAACTTAAAGCGATGTTATAAAACAACCCTTCATTTTCCATCGCTTTGTCTTTAACCTGCAAAAAGTACTTTAAGGCGTTTTTATAATCCAGTGTTAAGAAATGGCTTTTTCCCAGGTTATTCATCACAAATGAAGAACTGTCGCCAAAGCTCAATAATTTCTCTCCGGTTTTAATAGCCTCCTCATACTTTTTATTAGCTAGGTTCATGAACATTTTTAATTTAAGCAACTGCAGGTTCGCGGTATCAGCTTGCAGAGCGGGCGTTAATACGGCATTAGCCTTTTTATAATCTCCCAGGTTGATATATAACTCACCAAGGTCATATGCCACATCCGGATCTATGGGGTTCAGGCTATTGGCCTTGATTAAATTGAACTGGTATTCTTTTGGGTCACTACCCTTACTCAGGGTAGCCAGTTGTTTGTACGCCGTTAGGTTATTGCTGTCTAAGGCCACAATAGCCTTATAATAGTGTGTTGCATTAGCCTGCTGACCTCTTTTTTGTTGCAGCGAAGCCAGGTTAAATAGTACCGGTAAACTATTGGTATCTGCTTCATATAACTTTAAGTAAATCTTCTCCGCTTCGGGCAGCCTACCCGTCATCATATTGAGGTAGCCTAACTGTCCGAGTAGTTTCGGATCCGTATTTTGGTCATCAGTATAGCCCTGTAAATATTGTAATGCTTCTGCATAACGTTGCGTTTGATAATATTGCAGCAGTGTATCTGCATTTTGCCCTTTTACGCTTAATGTTCCTGTAATTAATGTACAAATCAGGATTAGCGATTTTAATGGAGTCATAGCATATGTATTTGCGTTTCACAACTAAGTTATTAGTTATTTTACTTTATTCAAAGAATAATGTAAAACGCTTGTTAAAAACATTTCAATTTCTAACAACTTGGCCGGGTAATTGGTAATGATTAGTTATAAATAATGATTGTAATATTAAACCTAAGCATATGAATACGTTAGCGAAATTTGAATTAATGGAAAAGATTGTAAGAGAATTAGTTGATTTACAACATTCTCAACAAGCTCTTATTCAGAAAATTGGGAAGATAGAAGTGGATAACATTGAACTTGGTGATAAGAAATTAGAAAAAGACTTGCCTGATATGCACCAACGTGTAGCAGACAATCTTGATACCATTGGAAGCATCTTAGCTTATTTTGAAGATAAAACAAATAATTTTGGCGACAAAAACAATGTTGGCGCTTTGAAGGATCAACAGATTATTGATAACGCCGGCCAATAAATCTGGCTTTTGACTTTCTAAAAACATGTCCAGGGGTATCGTGAAAACGATGCCCTTTTTGACAGTCCATATAAAATAAGGTTAAACAAAAGCGTGAATAGCTGGTATTGTTGTTGAAGAATATAACTAATTTTACCCATTAAAATATATTAATTGAAAACATCTACTAATTAAAATGATTATGAAAAAGATACTATTATCTGCATTATTTATGTTTTCCGGTGCACTGGCATACGGACAATTGCTTCCAAGTTTTCAGTTTGGCGTCAAAGCAGGCGCTAACCTCACAAAATTTAAAACGGAAGATACCTTTAGCAGCGATAACCGTGCAGGTTATTTTGCCGGTGTATGGTCAAGAATCGGTGCAGCAGGTATACATTTACAGCCCGAGCTTTACTTAACCGGTAAAAACACGACTTTAGTTGCTGGTAATGGTCTGGAAAACGATGTTAAATTTACCAGCCTTGATGTTCCTGTGTTGATTGGAACTAAGTTTGGTGCAGCCGGTGTAGGTCTGCGTGTTAACACAGGTCCGGTGTTTTCTTTTATTCTAGACGATGAGCAGAAATTTGGTCAGGCCGCAAGTGATGTTTTCAGAGGCGACTTTAAAGGCCAGAACATGGCATGGCAGTTTGGCGCTGGTTTAGACTTTGGTTCCTTAGGGCTTGATTTAAGGTATGAAAAAGGTCTTTCTAAGATTAATAAAGGTAATTACGGTGAAACTAAATTGGACCTGTTTACTTTTGGCTTGTCTTATAGAATCTTGTAAAATATAAATTTTTCAACATTTGTGAAAAAAGGGTAAACTTAAACGGTTTACCCTTTTTCTTTGGCTTCATAATTGCCTGATTGGTTGTCCACCGCTAGCCAAATCTCTTATGACAATTAAAGAATCATTACTCAAAGGGACCAGTTTCATCCAACTGATGAAAGAATTTGCTGTAAAAGCAGAAAACATTAAAATTCAGGATGAGGAAATCCTGTTCAAAGTGTTTCCTTTTTACCAGCGTGAGGTGTTAAAAGAAAACATCTGCATTGAGGGGAGGAACGAGCATGGGGTGATTAATTTCTTTGGTACCTTACATTACAACCTGCTCAATAAACTTGCAGTATTTGAAATGCAGGGATTCGAGAAAATTAATCAGGGTTACTAACTACTTCCTTTATTTCATATTTGAAGGCACCTTTAATAGGCCTGATAGGAGTATTATGCGCTTCGCTCAACACTTTAACGAAACAGGCGCCGAAGTAAAAGATAAAAGACGAATAAAATACAAAAAGCATAATTAATATGATGGACCCTGAGGCACCATAAATATTTCCGATATTACTAAGTGGCAGCATAATACGCAAGATGAATTTACCAACTGTAAATAGGATGCCGGTAATAATTCCACCGCGAACGGCATTCCTCCAGGTTGGACGTCCATTGGTTAAAAAACGAAATAATACCGTAAACCAGGTGGTTACAATGGCAATAAACAACAACTGGTTAAGCACCATCAGGAAAAACTTTCCAAATAGTGGTGCCGCAGGATTCAGGTATTCGTGAATAAGGGCCTGGACGCTATCGGTTAGCAGTCCCACAAAGAATAAGATACCTGCCAGAAGAATAATCACCATCGATCGGCCCCGTAATTTCAATTTAAAGAAAAAAGATGAGTGTGCTTTAATGCCGATGCTCCAGATCTGGTCTAACGAGTTCTTGATTACATTGAAAAGTGTGGTCGCCACAAATAAAAAAAACACAAAACTGATCAGCGTTGCATACCAATGGTTGTCTATGGCGCCAATGTTTTTCAACGTATCCTTAATTTGTGTAGTACTGCTCTCATCAAGCAGATTGCCCAGCCGTTCGAAAAGTCCCTGAGCAAATAACCTGCGGTCTACAAAGTAGCCGAAAAGCTTAATTAAAATGAGTAAAATAGGAGGTAATGCAAAATTTGCGAAGAAAGCTGTTGCTCCCGCCAAACGTAATGGATCGTTCTTTTTAAGCAACACAAATGCTGCTTTAAAATGAACGAAGAAGCGTTTAGTTTCGTGTATAAGATTTTTTAACATTCTCCTTTAACAGCTTAAATCACCCGAAAATAGTTAATTTTTATGAAATGGGGTTCAAAATATTTGCCTTAGCGTTTTTGCATTATATACCGCGTTGGTATTGATGTCGTTATTGAAAAAGATAAAACCTTGTTTGATATTTTTCTTTGGGATAACTTCATTGGCAAATTCCTGCAACTGCTTGTCACTATAAAACGAGCTGTATAACTGCGTTTCACCATGAAAGCGAAAATAAAATAACGGGCTATTTTGAATTGTGGTTTTTGGTAATTCTGGATGGCTCATTCCACAGAAGCTGATCGCGTGTTTACCCAATTCCCTGTAAACTGTATCCTGCCACCAGCTCTCATGCCTGAACTCCATTACATTATTGAAATCAGTATGCAGGCTCTTGATAATTTTTTCCAGCCTTTCTTCTGTGTAAATATAACCCGGTGGAAGCTGGAACAAACAGCAACCACATTTTTCTTTCAAGCCTTTGTCCACTGTGCTATAGAAATCATCTAACAGGTTGTCTGTTTCGGTAAATTTCTTGTAATGGGTAATCAATCTGGGCGCTTTCACCGCAAAGCGGAAATGCGCTGCACTTTTTTCATACCAGGTATTTAAAATAGGTACCGTGGGAAACCGGTAAAAGGTGACATTGAGCTCCAGCGTGTCGAAATGTTCCGTGTAATAACTAAACCAATTTTTCATGGCGAGTTTTTCCGGATAAAAGCTGCCCCGCCAATGTTTGTAATGAAATCCAGAACAACCGATATGCCATTTTTCCATAAGCCTTTATCGCATAACAGGTGAATAATGACATTGTTCCCGGAACTATAATTTTGCCTGAGCAATTAATTAAGCCGAATTGCAGCTTAAAAATTTTAGAGGAGAGGTGCAACCGTCAGGTGTATTGCCGTCATGACGCCGTTAAAGATTTGTTCAATCATCATTTTAGTCGTGCCATATGGATTTGTAGTGCTTAAAAGCAAGTCTTCAGTTAACGGAGAAACGTTGTTCATCCCGTAAACTGTTGCAGAAGAACTGAAAACCAATTTTTTAACATTGTGGGCTTCCATTAATTCAGCAAGAACAAAGGTGCTGGTTAAGTTGTTGTGGTAGTATTTTAACGGTTCACT
>NZ_JAZQNU010000080.1:0-5771 GCF_045627485.1 Pedobacter sp.
TGTCGGGTGCAGAAGAAGCTGATAAACTGGAAGCGCTTAATGTGACCAAAAATAAATTTATGGCGAAAATAGAAGCTGTTCAGCGTGAGTTTGATGAACAGGTTGCTAACGATCCAGACAACAGGGATGCCATAATGGAGAAGATTCGCCCACAATACACTAAAGAAATTGAAAACCTTAACCAGGAAATCTTGAAGTTTGCACAAGATAATAGTGGTTCTCTTGCTGGATTTTATGCGATTAACTTGTTGAACCCATCAGAATATGAAGAAGAAATGGTGGCTTACTCTGACAAGATTAAAAGCAAGTTTAATAATAACCCTGCTGTTACAGAATTTTTGGTACGCATGGCGAATTTAAAAACAGTACAGGTTGGTCAGCCAGCGCCTGCATTTACAATCAATGGCATTGACGGAAATAAAATTAGCCTGGCCGATTTTAAAGGTAAATACGTGTTGTTAGACTTTTGGGCATCGTGGTGCCAGCCTTGTCGTCAGGAAAACCCTAACATTGTTAAAGCTTACCAAACTTATAAAGACAAAAACTTTACTGTATTTGGTGTTTCTCTTGATAAAGATAAGGTAGCGTGGCAAAAAGCAATTAAAACGGATAATTTAACCTGGCCACATGGCGGTGAGTTGATGGATTTCGAAGGTCCTGTTGTTAAACAGTATCAGATTGAGGCTATTCCATCATCTTTTCTTCTTGATCCTCAAGGTATTATTATCGCAAAGAACTTGAGAGCAGAAGAATTAGATGCTTTCTTAGCTAAAACATTAAAATAAAGTCAGTACGTTGTTAATTATAAAAAACGAGTTAACAATTTCGTAACTTGCTGTTAACCTTGCCGTATTTTATAATGAGTAGTTTCGTAATAAATAATTTAAAAATATGAGCGTAGCCAAACAAAAGATACTTATTGTTGATGATGAACCTGATATTTTAGAATTAGTTGAATACAATCTAAAGAAAGAAGGCTATCAGGTTTTCGTCGCTGGTAACGGCCAGGCTGGTATTGCATTAGCTAAAAAAATACATCCAGATTTGGTTATCCTCGATATTATGATGCCTGTAATGGATGGGATAGAGGCTTGTCGTTTAATGCGTGCTATCCCAGAGTTTAAGAATACGTTCATGGTGTTTTTAACCGCCAGGAGTGAGGAGTATTCTGAAATAGCAGGTTTTAACGTAGGTGCAGATGATTATATAGCGAAACCAATTAAACCGCGTGCACTGGTAAGCCGCATTAACGCCATATTACGCAGGAACAACAACAGTAACGAGGTGTCGGAAAACAAGGTTGAGATTGGTGACCTTGTTATTGACCGGGAGGCTTACCTAGTATTTCAACGTGGCAATAAGGTGGTTTTAGCTAAAAAGGAATTCGAATTGTTATATCTTTTGGCTTCAAAACCAGGGAAGGTATACACTAGAGAATCTATTCTGAAAAATATCTGGGAAGATTCTGTGGTGGTAACCAATCGTACTATTGATGTGCATATTCGTAAGTTGAGAGAGAAACTGGGAGAGAATTATGTCTCCACGGTGAAAGGTGTGGGTTATAAATTCGAACTTTCTTAGTACTTTTGCAGCTAAGAACTCTATATCATTGAAATATCCAAATTTTAAAGACCTCATATTATTTGAAAACAACGATTTTATCGTTGTCAATAAGCCGCCTTTCGTTGCTTCACTTGATGAGCGTGGCGGCTCGGGCGAAGTGAATATCCTGCGCCTTGCCAAACAATACAGCGATGATGCTCAGGTTTGCCACCGTTTAGATAAAGAAACCAGTGGTGCAATTTTAATTGCCAAAACTCCTGAGGCATATCGTCATGCCTCCATGCAGTTTGAACGTCGTAAGGTGACTAAAATCTACCATGCAGTAGTTGACGGGCAGTTTACCTTTAACGACCTGTTAGTTGATTTGCCTATTTTAAACGATGGCAATAAAAACGTGACGATTGACAGGATGGAAGGGAAACGTGCAGAAACCTATTTTAATTCACTAAAATATTATAAACATTATACCTTAGTGGAATGTAAACCCGTTACAGGTAGAATGCATCAGATCAGGATACACCTGGCTACTCAACGTGCTTCTATCTCCGGTGATCATATGTATAAAGGTAAACCCGTATACCTGTCGGCACTTAAAAAAAACTACCGAATTTCTAAAGATGATGAGGAACAACCTATCATGAAACGTTTTGCACTTCACGCCAAGTATCTTACTTTTAAAGGTATGGATGAGCAGGACATATTGATTGATGCCCCTTATCCTAAAGATTTCGCGACATTAATAAAGCTTTTAGATAAGTTCGACAGCTAAATTAAAGAGATATGCATGTAAAGTTCCTCCGTTATATCGACACATTAAATCAGTACCGGAGAACGAAAATATCGAACCGGAACTTTTTGATTATTGCCGCCCTGGTGGTAGGAATTATTTCGGGGTGTGTGGCCGCGGTATTAAAAAGCCTCACTCACCACATTGAAGAGTATTTACAAACCGGTTTTCAATGGCATTATAAGTATTACCTTTACTTTTTTTTTCCTTTTATCGGTATTCTGCTGTCTGTTATGTATACCCGGCGGTTTATTCGTATAGGAAAGTTTGAAACAGGCTTAAGTCCCGTATTATTTACCATTGCAAAAAAATCAAGCAGGGTAGAGTCCCATAACATATATTCACAAGTCATAACTTCAGCGTTAACCGTGGGCTTCGGTGGTTCTGTGGGACTCGAATCACCACTTGTGACGAGTGGTTCTGCCATTGGATCAGCGGTGGGCAAATTTCTTGGGCTTTCGTACCGGGAAATAACGATGCTTCTGTCCTGTGGTGCCGCTGCAGGAATTGCTAGTGCATTCAATAGCCCAATTGCGGGGGCTTTATTTGCTATTGAGATTCTACTGCCCGAGTTTACCATTCCTGCCTTTATTCCATTGCTTTTGTCGGCGGCCACGGCTTCGGTGGTGGCGCGTTTTTTCTATTCAGAACAGCTTTTTGTTTTAGTGACTGAAGGTTGGGTAGTGAATGCCATACCATACTATATTATATTGTCAGTCTTTATTGGTTTATTCTCTATTTATTTTACTAAGGTAAATTATCTTGTAAAGAATTATTTCAAGCGAATAGATAATCCTTACAGAAAAGTAGTTATCGGTGGCTTATTTCTAGGGATCATGTTGTTTTTATTTCCAGCACTCTACGGCGAGGGTTATGTCACCATTCGAAGCCTACTCAGCGGCAATTACGATTGGATTGTAAGCAACAGTATTTTTTCTGAGTATACCAATATACCTTTTGTACTGGTCCTTATTACGGTAGCTACTCTTTTTGCAAAATCGTTTGCTACACTCGTTACCTTAAACGCTGGGGGGAATGGCGGCATGTTTGCTCCAAGTTTGTTTATGGGTGGCTTGATAGGCTTTATCTTCGCATATACTATAAATTTAACAGGTTTAGGGGAGTTAAACGTGGTGAATTTTATTGTTGCTGGTATGGCTGCGGCACTTAGCGGTATTATGCATGCGCCTTTAACCGGTATCTTTTTAATTGCTGAAATCACCGGAGGATACATTCTAATGGTGCCATTGATGATTACGTCTTCTATATCTTATCTCATTAGCCGCAACCACAGTAAGTATTCCATTCATACTAAATCACTTGCTGAAAGTGACAGCTTGCTCTCGCATGAAGACAAGGACACGACGGTATTGAGGATGATGAAACTTCGATACCTGATTGAGAAAGATAATTTGGTGTTAAAAACCGGAGATATATTGTCTGATCGTCTTGCCGATATGATGCAATCAAAACGCAACCTTTTTGCGGTAGTTGATGAAGAAAATCATCTCATGGGGCTCGTATATATGGACGATGTATTTAAATTGGCTACAAACGATGAGGCTAAGGCAAGTCCGGTATCCAATATAATGCACACCGCACCAGATGTGATACGGGAAGATTATTCTTTAAAGCAGGTTCTTTCTAAAATGGAAGCATCAAATTTGTGGGTATTACCTGTGGTGAGTGACAATGGCACTTTTATAGGCTTTGTTTCTAAAACAGCCATCTTTAATAAATACAGGGCCTTGTTAACACGGCAAGCTGATTACCTAGAATAACCTGGGAATAAAAAAAGACAGGTTCTTTACGATTCCTGTCTTTTTAAAATTTATGATTCTGCAGTTCGTTTTAATCCGAACTTTTCAATTTTGCTGTACAAATGACTCCTTTGAATGTCAATATCGTCGGCAGTTTTCGAAACATTCCAATTGTTTTTCTCTAGTTTAAATTTGATAAACTCACGTTCGGCGTAGTCTTTATAATCCTGGAAGTTATTAAACCTATCGTAATCCAGTGCAGTGGGTGCCTGGCTTGCAACAATCTGTGAACCGTTTGCAGCACCTATATTAGTACCACCACCTGGATTGGCGAATGCAGTTACATCATGTTCAGTGATCACTTTATCACTTAAAATAATCAAACGTTCAATCATGTTATGTAGTTCACGCACATTGCCTGTCCATGGTAAACGTTGTAAAGCAACTACGCCTGCATCGCTGATTTTTTTAATCGGCATGCCATATTCTTTGCAAATTTCTTCGAGGAAACTTTGTGCTAATACTGGAATATCCTCCACACGTTCTGTCAATTGTGGAACGTGAATATTAATAACGTTTAGACGGTGGTATAAATCCATACGGAAGTTACCGTCCTCAATTTCTTTCAATAAATCTTTATTGGTAGCTGCAATGACCCTTACGTTCACTTCAAATTCTTTTTCGCCACCAACACGGGTTATTTTATGCTCTTGCAGCGCACGGAGCACTTTTGCCTGGGCAGAAAGGCTCATGTCGCCAATTTCATCCAGGAAGAGCGTGCCGCCATTAGCTAATTCAAATTTACCAATACGTTGTTTTACTGCAGAGGTAAAAGAACCTTTTTCGTGACCGAAAAGTTCACTTTCAATAAGTTCAGAGGGGATGGCTGCGCAGTTTACCTCAATAAGAGGTGCATCGGCACGGTATGATTTTTCGTGTAACCAGCGTGCAACCAGTTCCTTACCACTACCATTGGCTCCAGTAACTAAAACACGGGCTTCGGTAGGCGCAACACGTTCGATGGTTTCTTTAATTTTACTGATGCATTCAGAGCTACCCAGGATATCTCTGGTCTTACTGGCTTTACGTTTTAATACTTTGGTTTCTGTAACGAGGTTACCACGGTCCAGTGCATTCCTAACGGTAATGAGCAGGCGGTTTAAATCCGGTGGTTTGGAGATAAAGTCAAAGGCACCTTTTTTACTGGCTTCAATGGCAGTTTCTACTGTACCATGACCAGAGATCATGATAAAAGGAAGGTCAGGACTAAAGGCAAGCGCTTGTTCGAGCACTTCCATACCATCCATTCTATTCATTTTGATATCGCATAACACGAGGTCAAACTTCTTCTTTTTAATTAGTTCAAGCCCATCAACACCATTATCAATATCATCAACCTCGTAGTTTTCGTATTCTAAGATCTCCCGCAAGGTACTTCTTATTGCCCGCTCGTCATCAATTATTAATAATTTTGCCATAGGTTATGCTAAATATTTTTTATAGGATACTAATATATTACTATTTACTAATAATGCTTGTAAATAAAAAAAATGCAAGCCTATAAGCCGGGTTCTGTACACCATTGCTGGCGCATCTATCATTAATCTACTATAAATGTTGGCATTTATCTCTAACGACCTACCCACTAACATCGGACGGGC
>NZ_JAZQNU010000081.1:0-8018 GCF_045627485.1 Pedobacter sp.
GGCGCGCAGGTCGAGTCCGTCGAAGATGTCCAGAAGTTCGGTCGTCATCTTCTCCAGCTTCTGCACTTCCGGCAGTGACTTAAAATCCGAGAAATAGGTATAAAGCCATATAACCTCAGAATCTAAAAAGCCAATATTCTCCGTCATTTCAGCGATATTGTCGCGTGAAAAGAAGTCTGTAAAAACAAACTTAGCATCTATTCCTATTTTTCTTAGCACACCTGCTCTGTAGCTCTGCGCATACTCAACACCCGAGCTCGCCCAACCTATGCCTAGGTTAAAGTTGTAAACCATGTATAAAGACTCCCTATTTCTATACTAGAATTTTTAAATAAACATAACCATATAATGCGGCAACGAAATCTTATTACCAATTATTCCTATGTTTCCTAACATCAATTTATATGACTTACTAGGTTTATAATTATCTATAAATCGATTAAGCGATGCCGTTGCAGTATTTCCTGCTTTCACCTCTATAGGAACAACTTCACCATCTTTTTCTATCAAGAACTCTAATTCATTATTATCATCTGGCTTATAATAGTACAATTTATATCCGCGCTTAACTAAACTTTCGGCGATAATATTTTCATAAATGCCTCCCTTTGCATTTCCCTTTAACGAATTTGTTAAAATTGCACGTTTAGTTTCTGCTCCATATAATGCTGTTAGTAGTCCAGTATCATTAATATATAATTTAAACTGATCCTCATTTGCATTTGCCATTAATGGCAAATAAGCCTCATGAACATTATAGCAGATATGCACTAATTCAGAATCACGCAGCCATCCTACACTGTTCCCATATTTCTTTTTAGTCTGTCCCTTTTCAACAGTTGAATACTGAAACTTTTTAAGCTCTTTAGCCAATTGTTTAGGAATTGCATTGTAGCAATTCTGCACCTTAACTTTTTCAGCACCTTTTGCATGCTTAGAAATATCAAACTTATAATTTGTAAGAATTCTCTCCTGGAGTTGCATAACATCATTAAAATTGTGATTTTCGACATAATTTGCAACAACTTCTGGCATTCCGCCAACTATAATATATTCTCGGAACAATTCTTCATATTTATCGTTAATCACATCTGGAATTCTTTCACCGGTAGTAAAATACTCTCGGAGAATATTTATAGCGGATTCACCATAACCTTCAGCCCACAAAAATTCTTCAAAATCCAAGGAATACAATGTAATAAAATCTTCGTATCCTGTAGGAACTGATTCTGGTTCCTCGGCATCAGAATCACCATTCTCAGCATAGGTTAATCCCAGCAAACTTCCTGATGTAATCACATCATATCTTCCATCCTCTGCCAAAAATTTAATAGCTGTTCTTGCATTACCACAATTTTGAATTTCGTCCAAAAATATCAATGTTTTGCCAGGAATAAGATTTACATCTGAAATAAAAGCAGACATCCTCTTGTATATGGAATCTGCAGACAAATCACCTGCAAAAATCTCTTTTGCCTCTTTTTGCTTTATGAAATTAATTTCTATAAATGATTCATATTCACTTTTTCCAAATTCACGAACAATATATGACTTACCAACCTGCCTAGCACCTTTTATCATTAAGCACTTATTCTTATGATTCACTTTCCAAGCTAGTAGCTCGCTATATACTTTCCTTTTTAGCATAGTGATTCCTCCACCTAAAATTTAGCCCAATTGGGAGGTTCTGTCAACAAAAAGGAATAAAATCGGCATATCAAAAAGCCAGAAAAGGAATAAAATCGGCATATCGAAGTTTGGAAAAAGGAACAAAATCGGCATATTATAAAAACAGGAGCTATCAACTGATAACTCCTGTCAACTTTAATCAATTATACCAAATTCCCTATAAAAGTCTTGTCTTGCCTTCTCATCCTTTATAGCCTTGATTGCATCAGCCTCTCTACCTAAATCACATAATGTAGAAAGTAAATTTGATAATCGATTTTCCCCTTTTTGCATACCTTTTTGCATACCTTCTTGCATGCCTTCCAGCTTTCCTTTATTAATTAAGTTCTGAGCCACTTCACACACCGGGGCTCGCATTCGCCTCATCAATAGGGTCTGTAATTTTATCGATCGAATGGCTTTCGCCAGTGAGGGCTGCTTCTTCTGTCCTTAGTGCGCTCACTTCAACCAGTCTGGCATCGGCAGGCACGATATCGCCGGCTTCAAGTAAGATGAGGTCACCAGGAACGAGCTCGGCAAGGTCTATCTTCTCCGGGTTATTATCACGCACAACTGTTGCAAATTGTGCCGCCATTTTCTGCAACATCCGCACAGACTCATCGGCATTGTATTCCTGGCTGTAACCAATCCAGGCATTACAGATAATGATGGCCAGAATCACGTAGGCATCAGTATGTTCGCCTACGAAAAAAGAAATTAGAGCAGCTATAATCAGAATACCGATCATCACATCTTTAAACTGTGCCAGGAAAATAGCCAGTTTAGTGCGTCTTTTACCCTCTATGAGCACGTTTTTCCCGTATTCTTGTTGCAAGCCGGGAATGTCTTTTTTTGGTAAGCCTGAAATGGAGGTTTTTAAGTTAGCAAAAACCTCTTTGGTGTGCATTTGATAGAATTCCATAGGACAAGGTAGGGATTAGCACTATTCAAAAGATCTCCTTATAAACTTAAAGAAAATATCAACGAGGTGGAAATATATTGGGGGTAAATCACATTGGAAAGGGTGTTTTTCTGCCCTTTGGCGGCATATGTTTTGCGCAAAATTAATCAACAATAAATGGTATTAATTAAAATTAAATGATGATGAGATTTATTAGTAGAAAGGCCCATGCGGTATTGGATTACATTGTGGGCATCTTGTTAATTGCAGCACCCTGGATATTTGGTTTTTCTGATGTTGCTGCGGCTAAATGGAGTGCAATTGCTGTTGGTGTGCTTACGCTAGTGATGTCACTGATGACTGATTATGAAGGAAGTCACAAAAAACCGGTTTCCATGATTGCACATCTGAATATGGATGTGGTAATGGGAATCTTTCTGGCTATTTCTCCCTGGTTATTTGGATTTAACGATGTCGTTTATTTACCACACCTTGTGTTCGGTCTTTTAGCCATCGGTGCAGGCTTATGTACAGTGAGGACTTCACCTCATTTACATACGCCAGGTGGTATGGGAATGGGACATGCGCATTAATTTTTTTACAGGAGACCTTTTGTAGGTCTCCTGTATACTATTATCTTTCGCAGTGTATTTGCAGGTGATTGCCGTTAGGATCTTTAAAAGCGGCAAAATAACCATGCTCACCACTACCTATTGGTGTCTTTGTTTGTGTTATGGTGCCACCAGCTGTTACGATCCTTTCGAGGTAATGGTTAATATCATCCACGTTGATGACAAGCTGGGTGCCGACGCCTTTTTCAGCAGGTTTTAGTGATGCATCTAAACCTCCGCCAGTGTTGGTGTCGCCAATTATAAAAAAGGAGTAACTATTTTCTATGATTACTTCAATCTTCCAATCGAATACGGCAGCATAAAAAGCTGAGGCAGCGTTTAGATCTGGTGCAGGAATTTCTACATGTGTAATGGTGCAATCTGGCTTCATATCAGTAAGGTTTAAGCTCCAAATTACCAGCCTTTGATGGCACTACCCTGGAATTCATTTTTGGCAGCTTTTTCTACTTCATCAGATTGGTAAGCTTTCACAAAATTCTTTACCTTTTCTTCAGCTTTGTTTTCTTCTCTGGAAACGATAATATTTACATAAGGAGATTCCCTTGCTTCGTAAAATAAACCGTCGCGTTCGGCCAATAAGCCGATGGGGGTAGCAAAGGTGTTATTGATGATGGCTATGGCCACATTCTGATCATCTAAAGCCCGAGGTAACTGTGGCGCTTCCAACTCCAGGATCTTAATGTCTTTCGGGTTGTTTTTTATATCGTTAACGGTTGGTAATAAGCCAACCCCATTGTTTAAAGTCAGTAAACCGGCTTTTTGGAGCAATATTAGTGCACGTCCTCCATTGGTTGCATCATTGGGAATGATAATGGTACTGCCGCTTTTTAATTGATCAAGGCTTTTAATTTTTTTGGAGTAACCAGCCAGGGGGTAAACAAAGGTATTACCAACTACGGCAAATTTGTACCCACGTTGTTTGCTCTGCACATCAAGAAATGGTACGGTTTGAAAAGCGTTCACATCTATATCACCTTGTAAAAGCGCTTCGTTTGGCATCACATAATCATTAAACTGTACCAGTTCTACGTTTAAGCCGTATTTTTCAAGGGCCACTTTTTGGGCAGCCTGTGCTACCCGGTATTCCGGACCAGCTATTACACCCACTTTGATAAGGTTGGGATCTGTGTTTTTTGCTCCGCCACAGCTATATAAAGTAATGGATGTCAAAAAAGCGAGAACTGTGATATGGAAAGAATTTAATTTCATAGGAATATTAATAATATGATAGGTAACTTTATTTTCTGTGGTCGACCCTTTTAGACAGGTAGTCGCCAATAAACTGAATGATAAAAACCAGTGCAACAAGTGAAAGCAGTACCGTATTCATCACCAGTACATCGTAACCAACATAACCATATTGGTAACCAATCTGGCCTAAACCACCTGCACCAACGGCACCGCCCATGGCTGAATAACCGATGAGGGTGATTAAGGTAATAGATGCAGTATTGATCAGCGAGGGCAAGGATTCGGGTAACAACACTTTTCTAACAATTTGAAAAGGTCCTGCACCCATGGCCCTGGCGGCCTCCACTAAGCCATTTGGTACTTCCAATAAACTATTCTCCACCATTCGGGCAATAAAAGGAGCGATACCTATGCTTAAAGGCACAAGCGCGGCATACACCCCAATTGATGTACCAACAACCATCCTTGTGAAAGGAATCATCCAGACAATGAGGATAATAAATGGAATGGAACGGAAAATATTTACAATTATGGCTAGGGCACGGTTAAGGGATTTGTTTTCCAGTATTTGTCGTTCCCGGGTAAGGAATAACATTACACCTGTAGGAAGGCCAATGGCGAAGCCAAAAAAGCCAGATACTAAGGTCATAAAAATGGTTTCCCAGCCACCCTTAATAAGTAATAAAATCATCGAATCAGACATATCCTAATTCCTCCACTTTAATCTGTTTTTGTTTATAATAGGCAAGGGCCATTTGGTGATTTTCGGGACTTCCTGATACCTCTAATATCATGGCGCCAAACTGAATATCGCCTGCATACTCAATCTGCGCAGAAATAATGTTGTTATTTAAGGAGAATAGTCTGCTGACTTCTGATACAACAGGCTCATCAACCGAATTTCCTGTAAATTCCAGTTTAATTAGTGGGATTTTTCCTGGTGCCGGCGTTTTACTAATCTTCGCCTTGTAGGCATCAGGAAGATTTATTTTAATGGAAGACTCAATTAATTCGCGCGTAACTTGTGTTTGCGGGTTGGTGAAGATCTCGCTTACTGGCCCTTGTTCTATAAGTCGGCCGAAACTGATTACCGCAATTTCATCGCATATGCTTTTGATCACTTCCATTTCATGGGTAATCAGCATAATGGTAATGCCTAAGCGTTTATTAATATCTTTTAAGAGTGAAAGTATGGAACTTGTTGTTGCAGGGTCCAATGCGCTGGTGGCTTCATCGCATAACAAAACCTTAGGGTTACTTGCCAGTGCACGCGCAATAGCTACACGTTGTTTTTGTCCTCCAGATAAATTAGCAGGATAAGCATTTGCTTTTTCTTCCAGTCCTACCAGTTTAAGCAGTTCGTTAATGCGTTTTTCCGCTTGTTCTTTCGGTGTGTTGTCGAGTTCTAAAGGAAAGCCAATATTGTCAGCTACGGTTCTTGCAGACAGCAGATTGAAATTTTGGAATATCATTCCGATCTGCCTTCTTTCCTGTGCTAGCTGTGAGGCTGAAAGTGACATCAGGTCTACACCGTCAACCAGCACCTGGCCTTGTGTTGGGCGCTCTAACAAGTTTACACAGCGGATAAGTGTGCTTTTACCTGCACCGGATGATCCGATCACGCCAAATATTTTGCCCTTTGGTACGTGTAGGGAAACTTCAGCTAATGCGATGATCTCTTTCTTCTTCTGATGGAAAACCTTGCTAATATTTTTTAATTCAATCATTCGTATGCGTTAACCTGTGTTGATCATGGTTAACCATGATGGGGGCATTAATTGTTTTTAAGCGCTGCAAAGATAATGAAGTCTATTAATATAGTAGGCATTGTAACAACAATTGTGGTTTAACGCTGACCATTACCGTTACGCGTTGCAAACAAACATTTATCCAGGCTGGCATGTTAATTTAAAAACCATTAAAGTATAAGTATCACATTGGAACAAGCAGAGCATGTAGCTGCAGCTGCTAAAGAACAGGCTAATCAAATTGGGGTTCCCATGAATTTACGTCATAAAAAAAGCCCCATATGATGGAGCTTTTTTTATGAGTACTCAGAGCGGGAATCGAACCCGCACGACTTTTAAGGTCACAGGATTTTAAGTCCTGCGTGTCTACCAGTTCCACCATCTGAGCAGGTGTAAAACCTTTTAAAATTAAAAGCCCTCATGAAGAAGGCTTTTAGAGCGAAAGACGAGATTCGAACTCGCGACCCCGACCTTGGCAAGGTCGTGCTCTACCAACTGAGCTACTTTCGCATTTTTGGTGACCACATCCGTGGCCTTTATCCTTTTGAAACCATATTTGGTTTCTTTTGGGATTGCAAATATAGCGAGAAATATATACTGTGCAAGTTTTTTTGAAAATTGTTTTATTGATGAACATATCTCCATGAAGGACTAAACCTGATTTTATCGCAGTTAGAATTGCTTAAGTCATTTCTTTTCAAATAATTGGATGGTATAATCTAATAAAGCAAGGTCTCCGGGCTTGCCGTGACCAGGTATAACTATTTTTGTTGCAGGATAATTTGCTTTCAGTTTTTTCACCGTTTGCGGCCAGTCATTAGTGTTCGCATCTTCAAGATTGCCTTTTCCTGCACCCAATTCTTTGATCAGACAGCCACCAAACATTACCTCATCTGCCGGGAAGTACCCGATAATATTGTCTTTGGTGTGCCCTTCACCGAAATACGTTAAAAAAAACTTTTCACTGCCTACCGTAAGCTCCTTAGTTAACCCGAAGCCATGAAGTGGGGTGGGAGCGTCTATTTTTTTCGCCAGTGCTATCGTCATGCTGTTTGCATAGGATGGAATTCCACGTTCATGAAATGCTGGTAAGCCTGCCAGGCAATCGGCATGAAAATGTGTGGCAACGACAGCCTTTATTTTGCACTGAAGTTCATTTTCTATCCAATTGATCAACACCGCAGATGCTTCATTGTCGGTAGGTGTGTCAAATATGACGGCCTCTTTGCCATCGGTCACAATCATTCCATTACACCCAACTTTGCCAAAGTCGTTGGTGTTTAAGTAAGAGATGTGGCGGTAGGTATGGCCCGCTATTTTTTCGATCACCAGTTTTTCTGAGTTCAGGCTTTGAGCGCTGGCATCAGTTGTTTTTATGGCGCAACTCAGGAGTAGCAGCAAAGGGGCAAGAAATATGATTTTGATTTTCATGGATTATTTGCATGGTTAACCTAAGTAGTTAAGGTAACAGTTTCTAGCAATACGCCCAAATATTTAATTGGGTTCGTTCTTGTTATGAACGGGTATGAAATAGGAATGGTTCCCGGATGACTTGTTTTGATAGTCAGTGGTTTAAGAAAACAAAGCTAGCAGCGTGGGGGTGAATGCCCTCGGGCATAAGTTATTGAGAAATTTAAAGAGCCTCCTATCGGGATCGAACCAATGACCTACTGATTACAAGTCAGTTGCTCTACCAGCTGAGCTAAGGAGGCCTAAAAAAACCTGCAAAGTATTAAAACTTACAGGTTTTTTGTTTTGTGTACTCAGAGCGGGAATCGAACCCGCACGACTTTTAAGGTCACAGGATTTTAAGTCCTGCGTGTCTACCAGTTCCACCATCTGAGCAGGTGTAAAACCTTTTAAAATTAAAAGCCCTCA
>NZ_JAZQNU010000082.1:0-14058 GCF_045627485.1 Pedobacter sp.
CAATTTCTTTCGATACAATATGCGTTCACAAACCTTCGCCAAGGCTTTACCTATGCCCATGGTAATTGGCTTGCTTAAACGTTTGGAATTGCTTAAAGGAAAGCCAGAACTTAGAGAAAATCTTTGGAAGATTGCTACCGCACTACAGACGGGTTTAAAATCTCGTGGATTTGATATTGGCATTACAGACACTGTAGTAACACCGGTGTTTTTAAAAGGGGAACTGCTTGAAGCCACGGCACTAACAATGGATCTCCGCGAAAACTACAGTATTTTTTGCTCCATAGTGGTATATCCTGTTATCCCTAAAGGTTTGATTGAGTTGAGATTAATTCCAACTGCAGTGCATACCTTAACTGATGTTGAGCGTACTTTAGAGGCTTTTAGCGCAATTTCTGAACGCTTGAATAGTGGTTATTATAAAGAAAATAAATCTGAGGTACAGGCTTAGGTTATGTATCATTAAAACGCCCTTCAAACATGTTTGAAGGGCGTTTTTTCGTTATGGCTTATAATTAAGTGCTTGGAAATTAAATGAATAGTGTAAAAATTTGCTTGTTGTGATGTGAATAACCTTGGTTTTGTTGAAAAAAAGTACTCTAAAGGCGTTTTTTTATTAGCTTAAAAATTTTTTTATTAAAATAAACATCCTACTTTAGTAATAGTATTAACCAAACTCTAAAACCCTAAAGAATTTTAAAATGGCAAAGATCGAGAAATTCAATGAATTAAAAGACTTAATCAATGGTCTGGAAGCAGATGCTGACAAGTTTTACAACAAATCAAACAGTGCTGCTGGTACCCGTGTAAGAAAAGGGTTACAAGATGTTAAAAACCTTGCCCAAGAGATCCGTTTAGAAATTCAGGCCGCTAAAAACAAAGAAGCTTAGTAACCGCATGTTTCATAAAAAAAGACCGTCTTTTAATGATGGTCTTTTTTTATGTTTTATCGATTTGGATTTCGCTTAAATACTTCTTTTCTAGACACAGTTCCACCATTCATCGTTTGCGGTTCAACAGAAGTCTTTGTATCAGAATATCCTGAGTGAATACTAACTTAAGCTTTTTACTTGTTCAATAATTTGCGCTTGCAATCCAGGTGATACTTGTACTAATGGTAACCTCACTGTATCGCCGCAAACCCCTAAGTGTTTTAGTGCCGCTTTAACACCTGCTGGGTTTCCTTCAGCAAAAAGCATTTTAGTCAATTCTACCATACTTAGGTGTGAGGGAGCTGCAGCGGTGTAATCACCTTGTAAACATAACCTGATCATATTTGAGAATTTCTGAGGTAACGCATTACCAATCACAGAAATTACTCCCACAGCACCCATGGCAATCATTGGTAGTGCAGCTGGGTCATCACCCGAGATTAAGAGAAAATCAGCAGGTTTATCACGTAGAATTTCATTAAACTGATCAAAATTAGCTGATGCTTCTTTGATAGCGATAATGTTGTCAAATTCTGTGGCTAAGCGGCAGGTGGTTGCAGCGGTCATATTACTGGCTGTCCTTCCAGGTACATTGTATAGAATTATTGGTAATGCACTAGCTTCACTAACCGCTTTATAGTGCTGGAAAATCCCCTCTTGTGTTGGTTTATTGTAATATGGGCTTGCCGAAAGGATAGCTTCATAACCCTCGGTTTTAAAGGCTTTAACTTCCGATACTAGTTCAGCCGTATTGTTGCCTCCCAAACCTGCCACTAATGGAACCCTACCATTGTTAATTTCTGCTGTGTAAGCCCAAATCTTCTTCTTTTCTTCCTTATTGAGTGTTGATGCTTCGCCTGTTGTACCTAATGACACTAAGTATTCTACCTGTCCATCAATCTGGTAGTTAATCAGGTTTTTTAACCCTTCATAATCTACTGATCCATCTGCATTAAAAGGTGTAACAAGTGCTACACCGGTTCCATGGAATTTTTTCATTTTAAATTTTTATTTCAACATCTCTAATAAATCATCCGCTGTGAGCAGAGGAATATTCAATTTTTTCGCTTTCTCCAATTTCGCAGGACCCATATTATCGCCAGCAACCAGGTAGTTTAATTTACCAGATATACTGCTTAATATCTTACCGCCGTTACGTTCAATCAGCTCTTTTAAGTCTTCTCTGTTGAATTGTTCGAAAACGCCCGAAATTACAAATGTTTTTCCAGTTAACTTATCACTTTCCAGTGTAATCGTAATTTCTTTTGCTGTAAATTGTAGTCCATATCCTTTTAACCGCTCAATTTGCTCGATATGTTCAGGTTTGCTGAAATATTCCCGGATACTTTCAGCGATTCGTTGGCCAATTTCGTCAATCGCAGTGAGTTCGTCTATACTTGACGTTGCCAGGCGATCTATATTGCCAACTCCATATGCAAGTTTACGTGCAACTGTTTCCCCTACATACCGAATGCCTAGGCCAAATAGCACTTTTTCAAAAGGCATTTGTTTGGATAACTCAATTCCGTTAAGCATTTTTTCAATGGATTTTTCGCCAAAACGCTCAAAGGTTTTTAAAATGTCTGCCTTGTCCTTTAGCGAATAAAGATCACTGATATGACGAATAATACCTCGTTGATAAAAGGTTTCTATAGTTTCGTCGCCCAGGCCATCAATGTTCATGGCTTTGCGGCTAATGAAGTGCTGTATTTTTCCTACAATCTGTGGCGGGCAACCCTCGTCATTTGGACAGTAATAGGCAACCTCGCCTTCTTTGCGGATTAAATTAGTGCTGCATTCTGGACATATCACTGGATATATGACAGGAAGTGCACCGATCTTTCTTTTAGCAAGGTTTACATTGATGATTTTTGGAATTATTTCTCCTCCTTTTTCCACAAGTACCGTGTCGCCAAGGTGTAGATCCAGACGTTCAATTTCGTTTGCATTATGTAGGGTAGCTCTTTTAACTGTCGTACCCGCTAACTGTACAGGTTTTAAATTGGCAACTGGCGTTACTGCCCCTGTACGGCCAACCTGGTAGGTTACTTTTTCTAATACAGTTTCCACCTCCTGTGCTTTATATTTGTATGAAATTGCCCAGCGTGGTGATTTGGCTGTAAATCCTAACTCCTCCTGTTGAGAATAACTGTTTACTTTAATAACGATACCATCAATATCATATGATAATTTATAGCGTTCATTCTCCCAGTGTTTAATATAGGCGAATACCTGATCCATAGAAGAAGCCAGTATATTGTGTTCGCTAATGTGAAATCCCCATGTTTTCAGGGTCTGCAGACTTTCCCAGTGTGTTTTGAATAAAGTTTTGTCAGTATGTAGTGAATATAAAAAACAATCAAGTGGCCGTTTTGCCACTTCTCTGGAGTCTTGCATTTTTACGGTGCCAGCCGCAAAATTTCGGGGATTCGCATAAGGAATTTCTCCAATTTCCTCACGTTCACGATTCAGTTTTTCGAAAGCAGCACGATGCATTAATATTTCCCCACGTATTTCAAAGATTTCAGGTGCACTGTGAGTTCTTAGGTGATGAGGGATATTATTAATTGTTTTCACATTACTGGTCACATCATCGCCTTTACTGCCATCGCCGCGTGTAACTGCACGAATAAGTTTATTGTTTTCATAAGTGAGACTAATTGATAAACCATCAAACTTAAGTTCACACACATATTCAAAGTTGTCGCCTAACGCTTTGCGCACCCGGTCGTCAAAATCGCGTAAGTCTTGTTCATTATACGTGTTACCCAAAGAAAGCATGGGCCACTTGTGTTTAACAGTTTTAAAGGTTTTGGTGATATCGCCGCCAACTTTTAAGGTTGGAGAGTCTGGATCTGCAAACTCAGGATATTCCTTTTCGAGCCGGGCCAGTTCTTCTAGTTTCTTGTCAAACTCATAGTCTGCAATGGTTGGCATTGCAAGCACATAATAATTGTACGTATGTTGGTTAAGTTCAATAACCAGCGCATCCATCGTGTCTTTAATAGAAGAATTTGGCATAAAGGCGAAGATACAAAATTCATTGAATCTTGTTTAACAGGATTGGATTCGCGTAGTTAAACTGCCCTCAATTTCCCTGAAAATATCGAGATAATCCTTTTCGATGGTCGCTTTATAAGTAATTAACCCGCTATTGAGTAACTGTAACTGGCCATCTGTAAATGGGTCATTCCAAAGCCGCATACAAATACGGTTCAGGGCATATGTGATATTTTCGATTTTTTGGTAACTTAATAAATATTTGCTGCTAATGAAGCCTTGGAGGAACTGAAGAAAATGATTAAGGTCTACAATGCCCGCTTTCGTTAAAAATGATTTCAATGACACATTGTTTGCTTGCTGAAGCTGTTCATAAAATCGGTTGATGTTAATAAGTCCGTGTATAGTGAGCAGGTGGTCCAACACCAATTCCAGCGCGATATGGGCTAAAAAGAAAGGTTTAACTGGACCAGAATGCATAGCCGGAAGGATGAATTGTTTGACTATTGCTGTTTGGGAATTAAAGAAAGCAGAACAGTGAAACAATCGGTCTACCTCTAGGTGCCTGTTCCAGCCCCATAAAATGGAGGATTCTTCAGGATCGTCCATAAATAAATGTTCTTCTTTCTGTGGGTTAAGATTCCAGTCTTTATGGGCGTTTTTAATGAAGTCTGGCAATACTATCCCAATGACCAGGTGGTTATCCAGTTCCTTTCTCTCGAAGTAATAATGGGATAAGAAGTTCATCGCATTAAAAATACTGAAAATGTTCCGAAAGTAAAGCTAACGGGTATTGAATTTAAAGCTAAAAGTGAAGTTCAACCAGCTTTTTATATCTTTGCCACAAAAGCAATAGAAATGACCAATTTTGTAGAGGAGTTACGTTGGAGAGGCATGTTACATGATATTATGCCTAATACCGAAGAGAAATTAAATGCAGGCATGACATCGGGTTATATTGGATTTGATCCAACAGCCGATTCCCTTCATGTAGGTCATTTAACCCAGATTATGACGTTAATTCATTTCCAGCGCGCAGGCCATAAGCCCTATGCATTAGTTGGAGGAGCTACCGGGATGGTTGGCGATCCATCTGGTAAATCCGCTGAACGTAACTTATTGACAACGGAGTCTATTGCGCACAATTTGTCTGGTATAAAAGCACAGCTGAGTAAGTTTTTAACTTTCGGAGAGACAAATAACGATGCAGTAATGGTGAATAATGCTGATTGGTTCGAGCACTTCAGTTTCCTTGACTTCATCAGGGATGTAGGTAAGCACATTACTGTAAATTATATGATGGCCAAAGACAGTGTAAAGAAACGTCTCGCCGGCGAAGGAGGTGCGGGTTTATCGTTCACTGAATTTAGTTACCAGCTTATTCAGGGATATGATTTTTACTACCTGTGGAAGAACTATAATTGTGTGGTGCAAATGGGCGGATCAGATCAGTGGGGAAACATTGTAACCGGTACAGAGCTGATACGCCGGATGGAAAGTGGAACTGCATATGCCCTTACCACCCAGCTTATTAAAAAAGCTGATGGTACTAAATTTGGAAAAACTGAAAGTGGCGCTGTTTGGCTGGATGAAACGAAAACATCTCCATATAAGTTTTACCAGTTCTGGTTGAATGCATCAGATGAAGATGTTAAAAAATGGATTAGAATTTTTACCTTAAAAACTAAGGAAGAAATTGAAGCATTGGAGGCTGAACATGATTTGGCGCCACATTTACGTGTGTTGCAGAAAGCGCTTGCTGAAGACATAACGGTGAGAACGCACTCAGAAGCAGCGTTGGAAACCGCCATTAAAACCTCTGAATTTTTATTCGGTAACGGGTCCTTGGCATTCTTTGCCACCTTATCTGATGAACAGGTAATGGAAATATTTGAGGGAATTCCCCAATATAAAATTGCTAAATCGGAACTCGCTGAGGGATTAGATGCGTCGACACTGCTGGCCGAAAAAACCAATGTTTTTTCTTCTAAAGGCGAAGCAAAAAAGTTGATTCAAGGCGGAGGGGTTTCTTTAAATAAAGAAAAAATAGCAACGCCAACCACAGTATTTACTACTGATAGCCTATTGAATCAAAAGTATCTGATTGTGCAAAAAGGGAAGAAGAATTATTTTCTGATAGTAGCGGAATAAGGATAGGGCCGAAAATACCTCTTTTTATTTTTTAGCCCAGCATGCAACATATCTGAGGAAAGCGTGTCTTAATGGAAATCCTACTTCATGAGAGCGCTCTTCTTTGCATTATTTCTGTTAACATGTTCCCTCACAGCGTACGCGCAACAAGACTATAAACTTCAAAAGAAAATAGCAGCACAGCGAATAACAACAAGTCCAAAGATAGACGGGTTATTAAATGATCCTCAATGGGAAGGGGTATCAATTGCTACGGGATTCATAGAAAATAATCCTACTCCAGGACGGGTAGAAACGGCCGAACGGCGTACTGAAGTTAAAATTATTTATGATGACCAGGCCGTATACGTTGCCGCACGGATGTATGCAAAACCCGATAGTGTAGCTCGTGAAATCATGACACGCGACCAAATTGGCAACTCTGATTTCTTTGGTATTTTCCTCGATCCATTTTTAGACCGTATTAATGGAAATGGATTCTTTGTTACCGCTTCTGGAACACAGTTTGACGCCAAGTATTCACAAGGTGGTAACGAAGATGCAAACTGGAATGCAGTTTGGGACAGTCAAGTGCGATTGGACGATTTAGGTTGGACTGTAGAAATGAAAATTCCTTATTCCGCTTTGCGTTTCTCTGGTAAAGATATCCAAGATTGGGGTTTAAATATGATTCGCAAAAGGGCGCTGGAGAATTCGCAAACGTTTTGGAATTTTGTAGATCCTAAAGTTAGCGGATTGATGAATCAAGCGGGTGTTTGGGAAGGCCTTAAAGCGATAAAAGCACCTTTACGCTTATCATTTTCCCCCTATGTTTCCGCTTATGCAAGTCATTTCCCTAATCAAGTTCCCGGGTTAAAAAACACCTCCACATCTTTTAACGGAGGGATGGATGTTAAATACGGAATTAATAACAGCTTTACGCTCGATATGACACTGATTCCTGATTTCGGACAGGTGCGTTCCGATAACCGTATTTTGAATTTAACACCTTTTGAGGTGAAATTTGATGAAAACCGCTCTTTTTTTACGGAGGGTACGGAGTTGTTTAATAAAGGAGATTTATTTTATTCACGAAGGATCGGAGCTTCACCTTCTTATTTTAAGGAAAACTCCAAACTCCTTTTACCTGGTGAAACCATAGTAGAATCGCCGCTAGAGAGTAAAGTGTTAAATGCGACCAAGATATCCGGTAGAACTGCGAAGGGCTTGGGAATAGGTATATTTAATGCCATTACTAATAAAATGTTTGCAATACTGGAAGACTCGCTTGGTAACCGACGGGAAATTGTAAGTCAGCCTCTCACAAATTATAACATATTTGTCCTGGATCAATCCTTAAAAAACAACAGTTTTGTGAGTTTAATTAACACGAATGTGTTAAGGCAAGGCAGTAGTCAGGACGCAAATGTGAGTGCTTTTTTATTTAACATCAACGACAAGAAGAACGCTTATTATGTAAGTGGTGCCGCAAAGATGAGTTATATAACGGGCGAAAACGGTGCTGAAAATAATCAAGGATACTATTATGATCTTGAAACGGGTAAAAAAAGTGGAAATTTTACCTGGAGTTATAACCAGACACTGGCCGATAGATTATTTGACCCTTCGGATATGGGTTTTTTTACCAATAATAATTTCTTTAACCAAACGGGCATTTTACATTATAACGTATATAAACCAGGTAAATGGTATAACACGATTCAGTCTTTTTTGTGGATGCAATATTCCAGAAAATATAAACCATCTGTTTATCAAAACTTCGCTGTTGAAATGGGGCCATACGTCCAATTTAAAAATCTTTGGTCGGCCGAGTTGATAGCCAATTGGAGGGCTTCCGGTAACGATTTCTATGAATCCAGAAATGGTGCGGTATATAAAGCACCACAAAGCTACGGATTACGGTTGTTTGTGAATCCAAACAGGGCTAAAGCCTATAATTTTGGTGGAAACGCTGGTTTCACCAAGCAATCCCTATTAGGCGGAAAGAGTTATGTATTTTACTTCTTTCAAAATTTGCGACTAAATGATAAGCTTAGTTTGGGGTTGGATCTGTTTTATGAACCCAGTTATAATTTCGTTGGTTGGGCTGGATTTAGTGGTGATGATGTGGTGTTCTCTAAATATGATAGAAACACCGTCGAAAATACTGCAGATTTTAAATACAGCTTTACAAACCGGATGGGTATCAATGCCCGGGTAAGGCATTATTGGTCAGACAGAAGAAATACAGCGTTTTACAACCTTATGTCTACCGGAGAATTATCCGATTACACAGGAAGTACATTAAAAGAGGTTGACCGCAACTACAATGTCTTTAACATCGATTTTATTTATACCTGGCAATTTGCCCCTGGAAGTGAATTGAGTGTCACCTACAAGGATGTTTCAGAAAGCAGCCAGAATTATTATACCAAACGCTACTTCAGTAACCTGGATAGAACATTATCCGGTCCTCAACATAATAGTATTTCTATTAAGGTGCTTTACTACATCGATTATCTGGACTTAAGGAGAAAGAAATCTTAAATGATTATTGCACTAATAAGTTACATCCCCGGATGTCAGCCTGATCGAAACGTCCCAGCACTTCAAAAGAGCCGTCTGCATAAACTCTGCCCAGGTCTTGAGTCGCCAGGAAGGAACAAGAATTTACGTTTCCAAGGTCGATGATATTTATACCTCCGGTTTGTTGGGTGCTAATCAGGCTTAACGGATCATTGGTGTCCCTTAATACAATTTTCATCCATGGGGGACAGTTAAAAATCCCTTCGCCATAAGAATAAGCCTGAGATAATAATTCGGTCATGCCGTACTCACTATGGATAGACGAAACCCCAAAACCCGCTTTTAACACCTGGTGCAGTTCTTCCCTAACCATTTCTTTACGTTTACCTTTCATACCACCGGTTTCCATAACAATCAGTTCCGGGTAATTCAGTTGATGAGCTTCTAAAAAGTCAAGTAGGGCATAGGTTACGCCAATAAGTACCGTCTTTTGTTGTTTGGCCTGCAATGTCTTTAAGGTTTGAAACAACTCTTCGTGGTTGTGAAGGAAATAGCCGCTGGAAGGATGCTGGCTCTGTGCAAGTAACGCATCGACCATGTAAATTAAAGAAGAACCTTCTCTTTCCAGATAGGATGGTAACAAGGCAAGCAAGCAGGTATCGGAGATATTACCATAAAATTGTTGAAAAGCCAGGTTAAAGCTATCTTCGTATATTTTAAGATCCGTAACCAGATGTTTGCTTTGAACCATCCCGGTTGTTCCAGAACTGCTGAATATGATTTCTGGCGTCCTTGTATCGGAAACGACCTCATGACTTTTAAAGAAGGCGATAGGTAGATATGGTATATCTTCCAGCGCTTTTACCTGGCTGGAATCTATGCCCAAATGATACAAGTAAGATCTGTACACGGCACAGTTCGCCGACTGGTGTTTAAAAATCGCTAATGCGTGTTTTTCAAACGTTTGTTCGTTTGCAATGGAAAAGATGGGATGATGTGCGTTCACCCTGCAAAAATACAGAACAAGATTTAGTTTATGCTTTACTTTTATAAACTCCTATCTTTTCATCATGATTAGCCGGTGATGTTTTGACTTGATCTGTCTGCAGGGCTTTGCGAAAATGGTAACCGCAAAAACCACTTATCGCGGCAACAAAACCACCTAGAATGCCTGTCAGAAACAAAATCAACAGCCATGATTTCACCATTAACATTTCTCCAACGCGGGTAGCCAGCACGTTATCATTAGGAATGGACTTAAACAAAGCCATACCCAACCATAGTAAAAATATAGCCATAAAAGGATGCCACAAAGCTGTTTTGCCATTCTTAGCCAGCAGCGCGCAGGTAGTAAAACTGATAAGTACCACAATCCACCATGGTGCAATGAGTTGTAGAAAAAAGGATAAAAGAAGAACGATCAGGAAAACCATATTATTTGTTGGTGATTTTTAGTTTAGATATTATTTTGGCCGAGGCATCTTTTGGCGATTGCAAGTAGTGTAGGTCGTAAAGCTCACCCTTAGCCCAGGTGGCAGTCATATTATCATAAAATGGACTTCCCGGGTTTCCTGATTGTCCACCAGGAAATACGCCATGACCTTTAGGAGTTTTTCCAAGTTCAATTACCATCCGCCAGCTTGGTCCATTACTTTCACTTAATGCATTTATAGTACTCCTTGCACCGCCAATCATTAAAGTTTTCGTTCCGAATCCAGGAATTTTCGCTAAATGTGGGATGTGCGTGCTTTTCACATTGGCCCAGTTCCACTTGTCGCCAATAGATCCGTATTTTCTTTCAAGACTGTCACAAGCGTACTTGAACGATTCATTCACTAATCCGGCAAGCGTTTCTTTCTGTTTGGTGTTTACGTTGTCAAACCACCTGGAACTTGGTTCTTTTAATATAAGTTGTATAGTACGATCACGTGATGGGTAACGCATCGGAACTTTCGTAATGGTAAATTCATCATCCCAGATGTTAAAGAACAATCGCTTAGACCATAAATCAAATACACTGGCCGCAATCTTGTCGGCCTCATAATATTTGTTCCACTTTTTAACCAGATCAAGGGCTTCTTTTTGCGTAGCATTTAATTGTGCAGAATCCACATATGGCATGATTCCCGGCAACAGGTTATCTGCAAAAATGCTATAACTATCCATCATCATCACTTTTATGGTGTCGGCGGTAACGTTAGACATGCCGCCTAGCAAATCATTAATACGTTTGCCACGTTCATAGGGGCTAAACTCCCAGTTGATATAATAGGGGTAACTAGTGTCTGTTGAACTTTGGTTTGCCGAACTCACAAAATTACGGGGTGGATTTTTAACAGTAGGATTATGGTCTGATGGAATCCAGCCTTGCCAATCACTCTTTGGATCTGTGCCATCCAGGATAAATTTACCTTGATTTTTCCATTTCAGAGGAAACTTGCCATTTGGCGTTATAGCGATATCATTGTCTACAGATGCAAAAGCAAAATTCTGTGCAGGTGCGGTATAATAGGTTAGCGCTCTACGGTAATCCTGATAGTTTTTTCCCCGGTTTAAATAATAGAATGTCATAAGTTCATTAGACCGGTCGTGCGCTATCCAGCGTAAGGCATGGCCTATTGGAACATTGTTGGCCATGTCTAATTTCTCCGGTTTTTGGAAGTAGACTACTGGTCCGTGATGCGTGTAAACAACAGTGTCTATATGCGTTTTTCCACCATTTATTTTAATCAATTCGAGTCTTCGGGTAGTCTTTTTCCATTGGTTGTCATGCCAATATTTGAGGTGTTTATCATCCTGAAATTTAATCTGATAATAGTCCAACACATCGGCAGCTACATTGGTTACGCCCCAGGCAATATGTTGATTAAATCCAATAGTAATTCCAGGAGCACCTGGTAAGGATACGCCGTAAGCATTTATACCTGGGGCATGCAATTGAATCTGGTACCAGATGGATGGCAAGGTTAAGTTTAAATGCGGATCGTTGGCGAGTATCGGAAAACCCGATGCGGTTTTTTCACCAGACAATGCCCAATTGTTGCTGCCAATACCATCTACCTTTTGTTTTGTCGCAGTATTGTTGGTCATTTGGTTGAAGCCCGGTGGTGCAGGAGGAATAGGTAAAGGTTTAAAATCCCACTTTGTACCTGCCGGAATTATTGGATCTTCGAGGGTAGGGTAATCTGGGAATAGGTTTTTAGTTATTTCAGGCCCAAACCTCTTCATGATGTTACTCATGTAAAACTCATCGGAGCCCATGGCAAGGACTGCTGACATCTGTTTAAGGAGTAGCGCGCACTTTAATGGTGTCCAATCTTCAGGAGTAAAGTCAAGAATTTTATACTCAATAGGGAAATTTGCTTTAGACAAGGAGTTGATATACGCATTAATGCCTTCTGTATATGCTAAAATCATTTCTTTTGATTTGGGGTCCTCCATCATGCCCTCAAGCGATTTCTCTGCACCAAACAACATCCCCATCCGTCGTTGATGCTGGTCGAGGGCAATAGCTTGTGCACCAACAACCTCCGACAAACGCCCTGCAGCAAAGCGGGTTTGAAAATCCATTTGCCATAAACGGTGCTTTGCGGTTATATAGCCCTGTGCATAATAAAGGTCATGGTCATTTTGAGCAAATATGTGAGGAATCATGCGGTCATCAAATACGATTTCGACATTTTCCTTAGTGCCTTTTAACACAACCTCTTCATTCTTTGGCGTAGATGTAGACTCTGCGTTTTCCCAGAATCCAGTAAATGGATTAAGAAAGCTAAGTATCGGAGGTGTTTGTCCGAATTTTGTATCAAATACATAAATTAATAATAACGGAATAAGGACACAAAAGATCGCTTTGGTTTTATTCATTTTAATAAGGCATAAATGAAAAGAGATGTGTGTTTTATGATAACAAGATATAAATTTTGTTTTAAAACTAATCAGACAAATACTATTTGCTTATTTTGATAATTGTATTAATTTTATAAGAACAAACCAAATTTAAATTAACGTATGATCAAAAAAATTACAAAATCAGTTATTGTTTTGGTGATGCTTGGTGTGACAATCTTATCTGCACAAGCCCAAAGCACAATTGTTAGTGGAACGGTTATCGACAAACTGACAAAGGAACCTATACCAGGTGTAGGTATAACTGTAAAAGGAACTACTGTGGGAACCGCTACAGATCAAAACGGACGATATACTTTCAGCACTAGCGAAAAGCTTCCTTTCACCATTGTGGTTTCCTACATTGGGCATACAACTCAGGAACGTGTAATTTCTGGTCATAACGCTCAGGCGGACTTTGAATTAGAAGGAACGGCTATTCTTGGCCAGGAAGTGGTAATTTCAGCTTCCAGAACTCCAGAGCGCATTCTGGAGTCACCGGTAACGATTGAACGAATGAGTGCAGCGACTATAAGGGAAACACCTGCCGCTTCTTTCTATGATGCTATTAACAACTTGAAAGGTGTGGAAATGAGTACACAAAGTTTAACGTTTAAATCTATTAATACCCGTGGATTTAACTCAAATGGAAATACCCGTTTCAATCAGTTTGTAGATGGTATGGATAACCAGGCCCCTGGTTTAAATTTCTCTGTTGGAAACATTGTTGGTTTGTCAGAACTGGATGTCGACAACGTGGAACTTTTGCCAGGTGCGTCATCAGCATTGTATGGTGCAGGTGGTATTAATGGAACCTTATTAATGACATCGAAAAATCCTTATGATTTCCAAGGCGTAAGTTTCCAATATAAAACCGGTATTAACCATGTGAATGATGATAATAGTTCGGTACAACCATTTAATCAAATGGATGTCCGCGTGGCAAAAGCATGGAATAATAAGTTTGCATTTAAAACTTCCTTCTCTTTCCTTCAGGCCAAAGACTGGTATGCCACTGACTATCGTAATTTTGACAGGACGGCAAGACAATTAAAAAGCGGTGACCGGAATACAGATCCAAATTACGACGGTGTGAACGTTTATGGTGATGAGATTAGTCAGAATATGATTAATGTGAGCCAGAATGTAGCCTCTCAAACTATTGCTGGTATTCTGGCCGCTACGGGTGGAACATTGAATATTCGTGATGTACTTGACAACGCCTTCCGTTTAGTGCCAGGTATACCTTCCGCAGCACAGCAGGCTGCATTTTTAGGCAATTTACCAGCCGCCCTACGTCCAACCGTACAGAATTACCTTCCATTTTATTTCGGTTTAAAATCTAACCTGATTCCTGATCAGTTTGTGTCAAGAACAGGTTATGCTGAACGCGACCTGGTGGATTACGATACTAAATCATTAAAAACTTCCACATCATTAAATTATCGGTTTTCTAAAACGCTGGAAGCTATCGCACAGGTGAACTGGGGAACGGGGACATCGGTTTACACTGGAACGGACCGTTATTCGCTGCGTAACTTCAGTATCGGTCAATATAAACTGGAACTAAAGGGACAGGATT
>NZ_JAZQNU010000083.1:0-3585 GCF_045627485.1 Pedobacter sp.
AAAATTCACGATATTATGGAGGACCTTCAGGCCTAATATGATCAGGTATACCTGTACTTTATTGCTTTGTTTGGTGTTGTTTACGGCGCGCGCCCAGGATATTGCAACGCTGCCAATTAATTTGCAGCGCCTGGAGGCCTATGTAAACAAACCGGCAAGCCAGGTTAGTGACTCCTTAATAAAAGAGGGCTGGAAGCTTAATGCCGAACTTTCGGGAAGCATGGATGGGGATGATTACCGCACCTTTTCTTTTGGCAACCTGGAAACTGACCAAAAGAAAGCCCTTGCCTGGCTGCGTATACATTGGGCAGGTACACTACCTGTAAATCGAGTGTATTACCAGGCGCCGGATGAGGAAACCTACACCAGGCTTGTTGAAGCTATCAAGGCAACGCAATCAACAGCATCGCTGCCCCAAACTATTGAGGGGCAAACATTGACTGTTTATACTGGTGATAATTATGTTTACCAGACGATTGTTTCGGCAAGTACTTATACCGTGGTGGTGATTAGCAAAGAATTTTTTACGGCAAATACATCACCATAAATTTACCTTGTAAAAGCGTGCTTTTAAAGTGATTTTACTAGATTAGCGCGATATTTGAAGTACTTAAAATTAATATTTTATGATGAAATTTTCTACCAACGCAATTCTTTCTTTTGGCCTGCTTTTTACTTTAGCTTTCTCATCTTGTAAAAAGGATAAGGAGACGGATAAGACAGCGCCTGAAAGTGGTACCAGTTTCATAAGCATTGTAAATGCTTCACCAGGTCTGGCTACCTATAATTTTTATATGGATGATGTGAAAATGAATCCTGCTGCACTTCCTTTAGGCGGTTCTGTTCCTTACGTTCAGGTGAAATCGGCTACTTATGCCTCTAAATTCACCTCTGCCGGTACAACAGAAAGTCTATTGTCTAAAAGTATAACATTAAACTCTAATGGCACCTACACCTACTTTTTAACAGGGCGGGCTGGTCAACTGGATGGGATATTATCGAAGGATGAAATAGCTGGTGTGATTACGCAGGGGGCTATTCGTTTTGTTAACCTTTCGCCTGATGCGAATGCATTGGATTTAGTGATTAGTGGCGGGACTACTGTAATAGCTAACCAGTTTTATAAATCTATAAGTGCATTTGTAGCCTTGGCACCGGCAAAATACACGTTGAATGTGGTAGATAAAAGCACTGGTCAGGTTAAAACAAGCATACCTAATGTAGAAGTGGCAGCTGGCAAATATTACACCGTACTTGTTAGAGGAATGGTGAGCCCAAGTGATACAGAATACCCTTTGGCAGCACAACTGATTGTAAATATGTAACCTGTTTCCGTAACGTAATGAAGCCGTCTTAAATTTAGATTTAAGACGGCTTCTTTTTGCTGGGTATTTGTGGTTTCATTTCGTTAAATTTGATTATAGAATAAAGCGTTATGGCATTTATCGACTATTACAAAATACTCGGAGTTGACAAGAAGGCTTCACAGGAGGAGATCAAAAAAGCATATCGGAAACTTGCCCGCAAGTATCATCCTGACGTGAACCCTGACGATAAAGAAGCTAATAAACAGTTTCAAATGGTTAACGAGGCAAACGAGGCGCTGAGCGACCCGGAAAAACGCCGGAAATACGATGAGTATGGGGAAAACTGGAGAAATGCCGATCAATTTGAGCAGCAACGACGGGCGCAGGGACAGCATAGATATGAAGGAGGCAATCCTTTCGGTGGAGGCGGAAACCCTTTTGGTGGAGGTTTCGAAACAGACACTGATTTTGGAAGTGGTGGCTTTTCCGATTTCTTCGAATCACTGTTCGGCAGGCAAACTGGTGGGCGCTCTACACGCGGTGGCAGAACTAAAGGGCAGGATTACCAGGCTGAACTGCAATTAAGGCTTCGTGATATCTATACCACACATAAACAAACCTTAACGGTAAACGGGAAACAGATCAGGATTACCATTCCGGCAGGTATAGCAAACGGGCAGGTAATTAAATTGAAAGGTCAGGGTGCGCCAAGTAAGGCGGGTGGCACTAATGGCGACTTGTTCATCACCATCATCGTTACAGATGACCCGGTATTTAAACGCACTGGCAACGACCTGAATGTAACCGCTGACCTCAATCTTTATACCGCTGTGTTAGGCGGAGACACCACCATTGACACCATGTCTGGAAAGGTAAAATTAAAGATAGCAGCCGGCACACAAAATGGCACCAAGGTAAGATTGAAAGGTAAAGGATTTCCTGTTTATAAAAAAGACGGTGAATTTGGCGATATGTATGTGACCTTTCAAATAAAGATACCGGAGAAATTAACACCTAAACAGCTAGAACTGTTTAAAGAGCTCGCAAACTCCTGATCTGTAAAAAGGCGCTGTTTAACCAACAGCGCCTGCACGATATATTAAATTTGTGATTAAATGGTTATTCTACCCCCCGTAACCGGAATAGTGGCGCCTGAAATATAACTGGCATCATCGGAAGCCAGAAAAACATAGGCAGATGCTACTTCCACAGGCTGCCCCGGACGGCCCATTGGGGTGTCCTGGCCGAAAGTTTCTGGTTCTGGCATGGTAGAAGGAATCAATGGTGTCCAGATTGGTCCCGGTGCCACACAATTTACACGAATGCCTTTTCCTGCCTCTAGTAAGATCTGGCTTAAGTTGGCCGTAAAATTTTGTATGGCAGCTTTGGTGGCCGCATAAGGCAACAATTTTTCAGAAGGCGAATAGGCATTTACCGATGTGGTATTGATGATGCTGCTGCCGGGTTTTAAATGTGGTTCTGCAGCTTTACTCAAGTAAAACATTGGATGGATATTAGTGTCAAAGGTATAACGCCATTCATCAGAAGGAATATCCTCCAGGGTTTCTCTGGCCATTTGAAAGGCAGCATTGTTCACAAGGATATCCAGCTGGCCAAATTCTTCGATAGCTTTTTCTACCAACTCCTTACAATGTAACTCTTTACTGATATCGCCTTTAACAAGCACGGCCTTACGCCCAGCCTCACGTACATACCTTGCGGTATCATTGGCGTCGTCATCTTCCATGTCATCAAGATAGGAAATAAGTACATCAGCACCTTCGCGGGCAAAAGCAATAGCTACAGCCCTGCCAATACCGGAGTCACCACCAGTAATAAGTGCTTTTTTACCAGTAAGTTTACCTGAACCTTTATAGCTCTTTTCACCATGATCTGCCGTTGGCGTCAATTGATCTTCGGTTCCAGGGTTTTCTTGTTCCTGTTTTGGAAATGGCGGTACAGGATACTTAGTATGGGGGTTCGATTTTGTGTTTTCCATAAACTAGGTTTTTATTAGCGTTTTAATTGTTCTTCTATTGCATTTAGTAATTTGTTGTATGGGGCTATAAATTTTTCTATCCCTTCTTCTTCGAGTTGTTTGGTTACCTGATTGATGTCGATGCCAGCATCTTTTAATGGCGCAATATTTCATTCCGTTTGGATGGAAAGGAAGGAATGTCTTTGGTTCCCAAATTATATTTACAGCAGGCGTTTTCTGGTGAAGGATATCGAGAATTGCGACATCGGTCATGTGCCCTTTCCCTGTTGCAGCAAGACT
>NZ_JAZQNU010000084.1:0-37629 GCF_045627485.1 Pedobacter sp.
CTTGGCCATTTTTGGCTTGGGCGGTTTATTCATTATTTTATATTACAGTTTTGTTCCGCCAGGTGCATCGGCCGCAGGCATGGAAATGAAGAAAACCATTGAAGTTTTAGCCGGATTTTCATTGGGCGCCGAAAGTATTGCGTTGTTTGCGCGTGTTGGTGGAGGTATCTATACAAAAGCTGCCGACGTGGGTGCTGATTTGGTTGGAAAGGTGGAAGCCGGTATACCGGAAGATGACGTGCGTAACCCGGCTACCATTGCCGATAATGTGGGCGATAACGTAGGAGATGTAGCCGGTATGGGTGCAGATTTATTTGGCTCCTATGTGGCCACGATCCTGGCGACCATGGTACTTGGCCAGGAGATTACTTCTGTAGACAAGTTCGGTGGCATGGCCCCTATTTTATTACCAATGCTCATTGCAGGTTTAGGTTTAATATTCTCTATCGTCTCTTCGTGGTTTGTAAAAATTAAAAAGGAAACGGATAGTGTGCAACAGGCGCTCAACCTGGGCAACTGGATGTCGATCATCCTGACAGCAATTGCCTCTTTCTTTGCGGTGAAATGGCTGATGCCAGACACCATGTCGATCAGGGGTTTTGAATTTACGGCCATGGCGGTTTACTATTCGATCCTGGTGGGATTGGTAGTGGGCACACTGATGAGTTTAATTACCGAATATTATACAGCCATGGGCAAAAGGCCTGTACAATCAATCATCAGGCAGTCGTCTACCGGTCATGCCACCAATATCATCGGTGGTTTATCTGTGGGCATGGAATCAACCGTAGCGCCCATCCTGGTGTTGGCGGCAGGAATTTACGGATCGTATCATTTTGCAGGCTTTTATGGGGTTGCCATTGCCGCAGCAGGCATGATGGCCACCACGGCCATGCAACTTGCCATTGATGCATTTGGCCCTATAGCCGATAATGCTGGCGGGATTGCCGAAATGAGTGGTTTGCCAAAAGAAGTACGTGAACGGACCGATAACCTGGACGCTGTAGGTAATACCACCGCCGCTACAGGAAAAGGGTTCGCCATTGCTTCTGCTGCCTTAACCTCGTTGGCGTTGTTTGCTGCTTTTGCTGGCATATCGGGCATCACGGCTATTGATATTTATAAAGCTGATGTGTTGGCCGGATTATTTGTTGGGGGTATGATCCCTTTTATATTTTCGTCGCTGTGTATTTCTGCAGTGGGCCGGGCCGCTATGGCCATGGTGGAAGAAGTAAGAAGGCAATTTAAAGAAATTCCGGGCATCATGGAATATAAGGCCAAACCAGAATATGAAAAATGCGTGGCCATTTCTACGGAAGCGTCAATCAGGGAAATGATGCTACCGGGGGCTATTGCCTTAATAGTGCCGATTATTGTTGGTTTTATTTTTGGCCCGGAAGTGTTGGGTGGCCTGTTGGCCGGGGTAACTGTTTCAGGCGTTTTGATGGGAATCTTTCAATCCAATGCAGGTGGCGCCTGGGATAATGCCAAGAAGTCGTTTGAAAAAGGCGTTATGATTAATGGCACCATGCAATTTAAAGGCTCAGACCCCCACAAAGCATCGGTAACGGGCGATACGGTGGGTGATCCATTTAAAGATACTTCCGGACCTTCCATGAACATCCTGATTAAGCTGATGTCCATTGTTTCTTTAATTATTGCACCTCATATTGCCGTAGGGGTATCAACAACTGCTAAAACTGCGCCAATAAAGAAGAAGATTCACCACATCGTTAAAGAACCTATTCAGATTGTGCGCAGGGGTTAATGGAAATAGCGTTATTATTTTTACTAATAAAGGGATTTTAGCAAAAAAATCCCTTTTATTTTTAGATTATTTTTAATTAGGTTTGGGCTTCTTTTTTACAAAAAATCAACAAACAAACTAAACTTTTATAAACCTCCATTTATGTTATTCAAAAAGTCGATAGATTCCTTAATTCTGGAGTCTAATGAAACCGGCGAAGGGACCCTTAAGCGTACGCTTAGTGCTGGAAACTTAATCGCGTTGGGTATTGGTGCCATTATTGGTGCTGGCCTTTTCGTTAGAACTGCAGCTGCTGCTGCAGAGCATTCCGGTCCGGCGGTAACCTTATCTTTCATTCTTGCTGCCCTGGGTTGCGCCCTGGCAGGTTTATGTTATGCAGAATTTGCTTCCATGATTCCTATCGCAGGTAGTGCTTACACCTATTCGTATGCCACCATGGGTGAGGTAATAGCCTGGATTATTGGCTGGGATTTGGTACTGGAATATGCTGTTGGTGCCGCTACGGTAGCCATTGCATGGTCTGAATACCTCAATAAACTCATTGAGAATTTCGGGATCTCCATCCCCTACGAGTATTGTCACTCACCTTTTCAGACTTCATTAGACGGCGTACAGGGCATTATTAACCTTCCTGCCTTGTTTATTGTCATCTTATTAACCTTTGTATTGATCAGAGGAACGCAGGAATCGGCAACGATTAACGGCATTATTGTGATCATGAAAGTGGCTATTGTTTTATTATTTATTGCGATTGGATGGGGTTTCATGAACCCTGAAAACCACACCCCCTATATTCCTGAGAACATTGGTGAAGTTAAATTGCAGAATAATGAACAAAGCTTCTACGATTTCTTTGTAAACGACTTTGGTAACTTTGGTTTAAGTGGTATTATTGCTGGTGCAGGTGTTGTATTCTTTGCTTTCATTGGTTTTGATGCTGTTTCAACCGCTGCACAGGAAGCGAAAAACCCTAAAAAGGACATGCCAATCGGCATCCTGGTTTCTTTAGCGATCTGTACCGTGCTATATGTGTTATTTGGACACGTTTTAACCGGTGTGGCTAACTATACAGAATTTAACACCGCAGGTAAAGAAGCCTCTGTAGCTTATGCGATAGAAACTTATATGCTTGGCTACCACTGGTTATCAGTATTGGTTACCGTGGCTATTTTAGCAGGTTTCTCTTCTGTAATTCTAGTAATGTTATTAGGCCAGTCGCGTGTGTTCTACTCGATGTCTAAAGATGGTTTGGTTCCGAAAGTATTCTCTGAGGTACATCCTAAATACAAAACCCCTTATAAATCTAACCTGATCTTTTTAGTATTTGTTGGTTTATTTGCCGCTTTTGTTCCTGGAGATGTAGTTGGCGACATGACCAGTATAGGAACCTTATTTGCCTTTACTTTGGTATGTATTGGCGTATTGGTATTACGCCACACGGATCCACTACGTGAAAGACCTTTCAAAACGCCATTTATGCCATTTGTACCTATTTTGGGTGCAGCAGTATGTATCTTGATGATGGTTGGTTTAGGTGCCCACAACTGGGAGCGTTTAATGATCTGGATGGTATTAGGTATGGTGATTTACTATGCTTACAGTAAAAAACATTCAGTTGTACGCAGACAACATAGAGAGAGAAAAGACTAGTCGTCCGTCTTTATCTTAACCCAAAATCTTAAAGAGAGGCTACCTAAGCAGTAGCCTCTTTTTTATGATATGAAACACAAATATTACTTATCTTTGCAAGAAAAAAATTAACTGCATGGAATTTAATTTCAATCAAATTCTTTCTACCACAATGGTAATTTTTGCCATTGTAGATATCCTTGGCGCTATTCCAATTGTTATTCAATTGCGACAAAAAGCAGGTCATATTGAATCTGAAAAAGCAACCATAGTGGCCACAGTATTAATGATCCTGTTTTTATTTGTGGGCGAAGAATTGTTGAAGATCATTGGCATAGATGTAGCTTCATTTGCCATAGCAGGCTCTTTTGTGATCTTTTTTATTGCCATGGAGATGGTGCTGGGCCTGACACTCTTTAAAGAAGAAACAGTGGAAACCGTTTCCATCATCCCCTTAGCTTTTCCATTGATTGCCGGTGCAGGAACAATGACCACATTACTTTCCCTGAAATCTGAATATGAAACCCAAAACATTCTGGTGGGTATCATTATCAATATGATATTTGTATATTTCGTATTGAAAAACACCAATAGGCTAGAAAAACTATTTGGAGTAACCGGATTGCATGTACTTAGAAAAGCCTTTGGAATTATTTTGCTGGCGATTGCTATCAAGTTGTTTAGAACCAATACGGGACTGTAAAGACAGTCCCTTGATTAGCATTAATTTTTAAGAAGCCGCGCCACAAACATGGTGTCGGCTTTATCCTGAAAGCCTTTAATGACTTCCATACTTTCCAGCTTTAAGCCAAAGGCTTGTTGCAGGTAGCTTACAACGTCTTCATTTTCCTGTTTAAATACAGAACAGGTAATATAAATTAATGGTTTCCCTGGTTTAAGGTAGGGTATTACATTTGCAGCGATCTGTTGTTGCAGCTTATTAAAGAACGTGATTTTGTGTTCATCAAAAAAGCTAAGCATTTCTGGTGTACGTCCCCAGGTACCTGAGCCGGAACATGGCGCGTCGAGTATAATGCCGTCAAAGGTATAGTGATGAAGCACCTGTTCGTTGTTTTCAAGCAGGTCCAGTACTTTCTTCTGGTATTTTTTTAACCCGGCAACCTCAAAACGTTCATCGAGGTTACGTAAACTATTCTCGCGTACATCGGTAACCAGTAATTCGATTTTAGGCTGGATGTCATGAAGCAACAGGGATTTACCGCCCGATGCCGCACAGCAGTCCCACCAGTAATCATGTGCCTTAGGCTGGAAATACTGACCGGTTTTCTGGGAAGAAAGGTCCTGGATCTGGTAATGCTTTTGCTCGGGGATAATATTCTCCAGCTTAGTGCCGTTTGGCAAGGCAAAGGTGGTCTCACTAATTTCATGAACGTTAACCCCAGCATCTTTAAGGGCACTTAATATCTTTTCTGCATGGTTCTTTTGCACCCGGATAAAAAGATCAGGCTGCGTAAAGAAACTCGCGTAAAAAGCCTCCAGATCGATTGTATCGGACAATAACGAAGGTGAGAAAGGAAATACAGCAGCCAGGTCGAAATCCGGATAGCGGTCTTTGATTAAGGTAATTTTTGCCTGCACCGGCAGGTTTACCTGTTCGGCTAAATCGGGCAGGTAAGTTTGAATTACCAGACTCGGGCTGTCACTACATAAAAAATCGGCAATGGCTAGCCGTTGAACAGCGTCTTCCTTTAACAATGCTTTACCCAGCCTGAAAAAGTTATAGACATAGCGTGTTGCCCACCTCCTGTCGGAAGAGCCCATTTTCTTGTTTTTCTTGTAATAAGTAACCAGAAAACGGTGAAGAGGAAGTAAGCCATCATAACTTTCTATAATTTGCTCAAAAGCCCTGATTTGATGTGCTACTTTCATTCTACGCTAATTAAATCATAATTTCTATATTGCAATAGGTTCAAACTGGTATTGATATAACCATATTGCTCATCCTGGACAAATGACAATGAGTTTTGAAGTCCCTTGTGTTTGTCTTTCGGTAAATGCTTCAGGAAATCCGCGCCATGGCGTGCAAACTCCCTTCCGAAATAAAACCCAATATCAAAACCTTTGAACGCAAATTCTCCAGGTTCAAACTGGTAAGCTTTTCTGTATTTTTTGATAAAATCGATCACCGCCGGACTTTTGTAATCAACTTTATAAGAGGAGGTTATGATAGTCTTTAAAGCCTGCAGTGTTTCGGTGTTATAATTTTGTTTCTGCCAGTCGGGATGACCATACAGGTCAATATCAAAGCCTGCTTTGCTCATCTTATTCAGTTTATCAAGTGTGGCGGTTACGAACTTAAAATCCGAAGAACTTAACATCACCACATATTTCCTGTTTTTCGGGGCTTTGGTTTCCATGGTAAACACGGAAGCATATTCCTCAAATGGCATCGTTTTCCCTTTGCCTTCCTGGAAGTACGCCCGTAAAGGTTTACCTAACACTTCATCGCCAGGGCTTTTAGTACTGATTAATACCGCTGTTGCTGGTTGCCCATTGTATTTTTGGATGATATAATCGCCAAGTTTTTGCGCATGAAGGTCGATATTATTAACGATGGAGATCAGGTTGGGGTTATTAAATTCAGAAGGCTGCGTGGCAGCAAGTGGCGACACAATGGGGATGTTATGTTGCTTGGAATAACCCGTCATGTACTTCAGGCCATCAGGAAACACCGGACCTACCAGCAGGTGGCTGTCATCCATAATTTTACTTCTGAATAAATCGTCAAGGTGATTCGTGGATTCACGCGTATCATGAACGATCAATTTGTAGTTTAAGCCATAGGATGCGGCAGAATCGATGCCAAGTTTAAAGCCCTGATAAAAATCAATGGCCATGGCATGTTTTTCAATTTCCGCTTTGTTAACGGGCTTCGTACGGAGGTCTTGTAAATTGAAGGGAACCAACAGAGAAATGGTTGCTTCGGTGAATTTTTTTGGTGGTTTAATCACTTCTTCCACCTTTTCCTTCTCCTGCGGAGCTGGACTTGTTTTTACGGTTTGTACTTTCGGCGAACATGCCGAAAGGTACAAACCTATAAAAATGACGATTAAATATTTATTCCCACTCAATGGTTGCAGGTGGTTTTGAACTGATATCATAGACTACCCGGTTAATTCCTTTAACTTTGTTTATTATTTCGTTAGAGATCTTAGCTAATACAGGATATGGCAAATGGCACCAATCGGCAGTCATTCCATCCACTGATTCTACAGCTCTCAGGCAAATTACATTCTCATAGGTACGCTCGTCGCCCATTACCCCTACAGATTGTACCGGTAAAAAGATAGCGCCAGCCTGCCATACTTTATCGTACAGGCCTGCTTCTTTCAGGTTGTTAATATAAATAGCATCGGCTTCCTGTAAGATAGCTACTTTTTCTGCAGTAACATCGCCTAAAATACGAATGGCTAAACCGGGACCTGGGAAAGGGTGACGGCCAATGATGAAATCTTCCAGTCCTAATGAACGGCCTACCCTCCTCACTTCGTCTTTAAACAAAGTATTTAATGGCTCTACCACTTTTAGTTTCATGAAATCTGGCAAGCCACCAACATTATGGTGAGATTTAATTGTTGCCGATGGACCGTTAACCGATACAGATTCTATCACATCTGGGTAAATTGTACCCTGTGCAAGCCATTTAACATCCTGAATCAGGTGAGCTTCGGCATCAAATACTTCAATAAATACCCTGCCTATAGCTTTACGCTTTAATTCTGGATCTTTAACGCCAGCCAGCTGACTTAAGAAACGGTCGGTAGCATCTACACCTTTAATGTTTAAACCTAGGTGTTTATATTGCTCAAGTACGCCTTCGTACTCGTCTTTACGTAAAAGACCGTTGTTAACGAAGATACAGTGCAGGTTTTTGCCAATTGCTTTATGCAATAAAATGGCAGCCACACTGCTGTCTACACCACCGGATAAACCTAAAACAACCTTATCGTTGCCTAATTTCGCCTGTAATTCAGCGATAGTAGACTCCACGAAGGCGTCAGGGGTCCATTCTTGTGAGCATCCGCAGATGTCAACCAGGAAGTTCTCCAATAATTGTTTACCATCTAAACTGTGTGTTACCTCTGGGTGAAACTGTATCGCATAGGTATCGGTGTCTTTAACACGGTATGCAGCTACTTTCACACTTTCGGTACTGGCAATCAATTCAAAATTTTCAGGTACTACGGTAATGGTATCACCATGTGACATCCAAACCTGTGATTCCTGAGCGATATTTTTAAACAGCTTACTTTCTGCTGCAACATAATTTAAATTTGCCCTGCCATATTCCCTTGTGGAAGAAGGCATTACTTCTCCACCTGATTGCTGTGCAATATACTGTGCACCATAACAAACGGCTAGTACGGGAAACTTCTGATGTATTTTAGTGAGGTCTATTTGTGGGGCATCTTCCTGACGAACTGAATACGGGCTACCGGAAAGAATAACACCTTTTACCTCAGGTGAAAACTCTGGAATATTATGGAAAGGATATATTTCGCAATAAACGTTTAATTCTCGAACTCTGCGTGCAATTAATTGTGTGTATTGGGATCCAAAATCGATAATGATGATTTTTTCTAACATGGGCACAAAGTTAATATTTATTCACTTCAACGCCGAATCTTTTTAAGAAATCAACCCCTTCATCAGTAGGTAATCCTTTATAGGCGGCATAGGAATGTTTATAGACAACCACTTTGATACCAGAGGACAAGATTAAACGTGCGCAGGCGATGCAGGGTGACAGTGTGGTGTAAAGTGTGGCTCCCTCAATGTTGGATCCATTTTTAGTAGCATACAAGATTGCATTTTCTTCTGCGTGCAGCGCCAGGAGGCAGCTTCCACGTGAATCTCTTTCACAACCTGTCTCTGGCCACTCTTCATCGCAATTGTGTGTACCTGCGGGAGGCCCGTTATAACCGATGGAGATAATTCTGGTGTCTTTGGTCAGTACCGCCCCTACCTGGGCACGTACGCAATGTGAACGAAAAGCCAGGTCGCTGGCCAGATTCATGAAAATATCAGCAAAACTTTGCTTCATAGGTAAGTGTGTTTAACTTATAAAGGCCGTCTTAAAATAAATTAAGACGGCCTTTATTGGTATAAAATAGGATTAGTGTCCGCCTTCTGAGGCGATTTGCTCTACATCATAACCTTGTTTTCTTAATACGCCACTTACTCTCCAGGCGAAGAAAATCAGGTATGCAAAACCGATTGCCGGAACCACATAAGAAAGGTGGATACCGCTGGTATCGGCAAGGAAACCTTGTACCGGTGGAATAATAGCACCACCCAAAATCATCATGATTAAGAATGAAGATCCCTGACTGGTATATTTACCTAATCCGGTAATTGATAATGCGAAGATTGAAGGCCACATAATAGAACAGCATAAACCGCCACTGATGAAAGCAAATACCGAAACATCGCCTGTGGTAAACAAACCGATGATCATGGAAACAACACCCAGGAAACTGAATAATGCTAACGTTTTAGCTGGCTTTTCCTGACCAATAAATACGGCCACTACCATAATAGCAATTGAAACCGCATAAACATACATATTACCAATATCTGTACCTGTGAAATGGTTCACTACCAGGATTACCCCAAAAGCGATAAAAGGCACCACAACAGTTAATATTTGCTTAGTAGATTTCTGAAGGTTAAAAGCACTGATGGCACCCGTCCAACGGCCAATCATCATACTTCCCCAATACAGGGAAATGTATTGTTTGATATCTGATTCAGGCAGACCACCGAATTCAGGCAGGTATAACAAAGCCCCAAGGTTACTTTGAATGGTTACTTCCACCCCAACGTAAATGAAGATAGCCAACATTCCCAAAATTAATTGCGGGTATTGCATAGCACCCCATTGTGCAGGGTTTTCTTTTTTGTTGCCATAAACATACATGAGCGTAAGAACGATGATGGCTAAGGAAGAATAAACGAAAATCTCTTTATTTAATCCGGTAAAGTCAACCAATGGATCTACAGCCATCATCATAAAAAATGCAATCAGCATAATGATTAAAGGCCAGTTAGACTTAGAGCTTGACTCCATTCTGTCATGGTTAATTACATCAGGAAGTTTTGAAAGCGAAAAGAAGATGGCTACGGCTACGAATAAGCCTGCAAGAATGTAATAGAGGTTATTAATGGAGGTAATATCAACTTCTTTAGGAACAGCATCGTTAGCCGTACCAAATAAAACAACACTCACAATTACAGGCCCCATTAAACCACCGAAATTGTTAACACCACCCGCAAGGTTTAAACGGTGTGTTCCACTTTGTGGTGGTCCTAAAGCAACTACAAATGGATTGGCAGCAGTTTGTTGTAGTGAAAAACCAATGGCAATAACGAAAAATGCAATGAGGATGAAAACGAAGCTGGCTGAATTTACCGCAGGAATCATTAATAATGCCCCGACAGCAGAAATGATTAAACCGGCAATAATTCCCTTTTTATAGCCTATTTTATTAAGGATATCAATTTTGCTGGCCTGGGAAGCAAAGTACAAGATAAGGGAGCCAATAAAATATCCTCCATAAAAAGTAAAATCGATCAATTGTGATTCAAATTGAGTAAGGTCAAAATGGGTCTTGCAATAAGGTATAAAAATACCGTTTGATGCAGCCACGAACCCCCAGAAGAAAAACACTGTAATGATCGTATACAATGCGGTTCCATAGTTTTTTTGCGATTGTTGTTCCATGTGTTAAGTTGGTGAAAAGTAATATTGTTTGTTATTCAGCTGCTAAAACTAGTGAAAAAAATAGGAGTTTTTAGCCTTTAAAATCGCATATTGCATAAAAATACGTTTAAATTGAATGTTAGAAACAATTTTACAAGGGATAGGTGCGGGTATTTTGTTTTCGTTTTTAACGGGCCCAGTATTCTTCTCGATGATAAAAACGAGTATAGAAAAAGGATTTAAAGCAGGATTTTCTTTAGCGGTTGGTGTGGTACTTAGTGACATTATCTTTATTGGTGCCACCATTTTCAGTTCCCAGTTTGTCAATTATAATAGTCAATACAACCAGTACATAGGTATCGTTGGTGGTTTTTTTCTGTTAGGTGTTGGTTTATATTACCTGATTAAAAAGGTTAAGGTAAACTTCTGTGTAGAGGCAGAAACTAAAATCCGCAAGCGAGGTTACGTACTGAAAGGATTTCTGATGTGCCTGTTATCGCCTACTACACTCATGTTCTGGATGATGGTTGGTGGTATCGTTTCTGTGCAACTGCATTACGAACTGGACGAAAAGGTGGTTTTCTTTGTGATTGCAATGATGACACAACTCACGATGGACTTCATTAAAACTTATTATGCGGCTAAACTTCGCTATAAGATTAAGGAACGACGAATACAACTGTTAAATCGCATTGCCGGTGCAGTAATAGTGATCTTTGCCCTGCGCTTGTTCTACGAGGTGATCTCCAAATATTACAGCTAATTAATTGTTGTTACAAAAAAAGCCCGCTTCGAAGGATTTCCTTTGAAGCGGGCTTTACTATTTAACGGCTATTAGTAAGCTCTTTGGTTATTTCCCTCTTTCCAGTTAGCAAAGGCTTTGTTAACAACCTTGTTACCTCCAGGGGTTGGGTAATTACCTGAAAAATACCAGTCGCCTTTGTGGTTAGGACATGCCACATGTAAGTTATCTAGGGTCTGATAGATCACCTGTACTTCGGCATTTGTTTCAGCCGGGGTAATAATTTTGGTGATCTGGGCAGAAATCTCTTCCTGGGTAAAGGGCCTGTAAATCTCTTTAACGTGATTAACAATTTGCTCTTTTGGCAATAATAATGAAGCTTTACATTTCTGGTAAACATCTTCAATCACCTGTTCCATGCCGCGTTCTTTTAATAACTGAATGGCAGCTTCAAAAGCAACGAATTCGCCCATCTTAGACATATCTATTCCATAGCAATCCGGGTAACGGATTTGTGGTGCTGAGGAAACGATAATAATCTTTTTAGGGTGTAACCTGTCGATGATCTTAATGATACTTTGTTTAAGCGTTGTTCCCCTTACAATGGAATCATCAATCGCCACCAGGGTATCGGTATCATTTTTAATCAAACCATAAGTGGTATCATACACATGCGCAACCATATCACCACGATCTGCATCCTGTGTGATAAAGGTTCGCAGTTTTACATCTTTAATGGCTAGTTTCTCTACACGAGGTGTAATAGACAACAGCTCGTCCATCTGCGCATCGCTAAGCTGTTCCTTACGGTTGATCAACGTTTCTTTTTGAAGCGTACGGATGTGTTCATGAATTCCTTCTACCATACCATAGAAGGAAACTTCTGCAGTATTTGGTATAAATGAAAATACGGTATTTTTAAGATCGCCTTTTACTGCATCCAATATCTGTTTGCAAAGCAGGTGACCCAAATGTTTTCTTTCTTTATAAATTTCGGCATCACTTCCTCTTGAAAAGTAAATCCTTTCAAAGGAACAAGCGCGTTTTTCTTCAGGTTCCCTGAAAACGTCCATGCTCACCTTACCGTTCTTTTTAACAATAAGCGCATGCCCAGGTGCAATTTCTTTAACATCATTAAAGTTAATGTTAAAAGCAGTTTGTATGGCGGGTCTTTCTGAAGCTGCAACCACAATTTCGTCGTCAGCGTAATAGAAAGCTGGACGTATACCTGCCGGGTCACGTAATACGAAAGCATCTCCGTTGCCAACTATACCAGAAATGGCATAGCCACCATCCCAGGTTTTAGCAGAACGGCGAAGAATATTTGCAATATTTAAAGAGTCAGATATTTTATGTGTAATCTCCACATTGTCGTATCCCTCCTTTTTATATGCATCGAATAGTTCCTGATTCTCATCATCAAGGAAATGACCGATTTTTTCCAATACCGTTACAGTATCAGCCTGCTCTTTCGGGTGTTGCCCTAATTCATACAGTTGCTCTAACAGTTCGTCAACATTAGTCATGTTAAAGTTACCGGCAATAACCAGGTTACGTGTCATCCAGTTGTTCTGACGAAGAAAAGGGTGGCAATTTTCGATGCTGTTTTTACCATGTGTACCATATCGAAGATGTCCTAACAATACTTCCCCAATGAAACTCACATTTGCTTTCAACCATTCGGTATCCTGCATGAGTTCCGGCGTTTCGGCCTCGATGGTAACAAATTTGTTTTGTACGTAACCAAAAATGTCTGCAACAGCGTTTTGAGCCATAGAACGGTAACGGCTAATGTAGCGGTGACCAGGTTTAACGTCCAATTTAATGGTGGCAATTCCAGCGCCGTCCTGACCACGGTTATGCTGTTTTTCCATTAGCAAATACAACTTGTTTAATCCGTAAAGTGCTGTTCCGTATTTTTCCTGGTAGAAAGAGAGAGGTTTCAGAAGGCGAATAAAAGCAATTCCGCATTCATGTTTTATCTGGTCGCTCATGGGTGTGTTAATTGAGCCGCAAATTTACCGCTAAATTAATTTAGAACCTAGTAAGAAATATATAAAATGGATTGCAGATGACTATCTCAATCCAGGGCTTTAATTTGCACTGAAGCAACATCTTCCTCAAAAAACAAGGATGCCCTCGAATTAAATACTGTAGCATCGCCAGAAGTATAAAATTTTGGGGCAACATTTCTTCCTAATTTACCCTCTATTTCTGGGTGGTTAAGAAGGTATTTATGCAAACTTGAAGCTACAATCTCCCCTTGTGCTATCAGCTGTATTCCATCTGGCAGAAACGCTAGGAATTTGGGGATCAATAAAGGATAATGTGTACATGCAAGTAAGATGCAGTCGAGCTCTGGTGCCTGTGTGATAAGTTCGTTAAGGTATTTTTTCACAAAATGATCCGCACCCAAGGTAAGGTGCTCATTATTCTCGATCAAAGGGACCAACATGGGGCAACTTTGCTGCACCACCTTTACTCCCGGGAAGAACTTAGCAATTTCAATAGGGTACGACTGTGAATTGACAGTACCCCTGGTACCCAAAACCCCAATGGTTTGTGATGTGGTGTAATTACCAATAACCTCCGCAGTTGGACGGATTACACCAAGTACCCGATGATTTGGATATTTAACCGGAAGCACTTTTTGCTGGATACTGCGCAGTGCTTTAGCCGATGCGGTATTACAAGCCAAAATAACCAGTGAACAGCCTTGTGCGAATAACCATTCAACACACTCCAGTGTATACTGGTAAACGATTTCAAAGGGATGGTCGCCGTATGGTGCGCGGGCATTATCTCCAAGATAGATATAATTGTAGTCTGGGAGTTCTTTAATAATCGACTTAAAAACAGTTAACCCACCGTAACCGGAGTCAAACACACCTATAGATTTGGAGTTCTCCATCATAAAAAAAAGCGGAATGAAGGGTTATCCTCCATTCCGCTAATTTAATTAAAATTTCTAATACTTATTTTTTAGCTGGGGCAGCAGATGCTGAGATTCCTAACTTAGTTTTTACCGCTGCAGTGATGTCATCACCACCATCAGAGTATAACAAGTTGTTTGCACCTTGTTGTGCAGCAGTGTCAAATACATAAGCTAAACCTTTTTCTTTAGCTACAGCTTTAACCGCAGTTTCAAATTTCTGGTTGATTGGGGTATACAATTCACCTTGTTTTGTAGCAATTTCTTGCTGAGCTTTGGTTTGCGCATCTTTAATGCGTTTTTCCATTCCCTGCAATTCTTCGCCCATTACTTGCAATTCTTTTGTTACCGTTTCTTTATTAGCTTCGCTTAAAGTTTTGTTTTTCGCAATAGCAGCTTCATACTTAGTTTGGTATTCAGTTTGCATTTTACCGATTTCAGCTTGTTTCACTTTAGCTAAATTCTCAAGTGTAGTTTGTGCTGTTTTAGCATCAGCAAGGTTAGCAAAAACTTCTTCCGAATTTAAGTGCCCAATTTTCTGTTGTGCATTTGCCACGTTAGCTGAAAACAACAAAGCCGCTGCTACAAAGAATACATTAATTAACTTTCTCATTCTATTTTTCTAATTTATTGTTTTAAAATTTATGTTGTGCGTTTATTTAGCAAAAGTACCGGGCTTGTAACCCAATTTGATGATAACATCATTACTAAGGTCGTAATTTGCATTGGCGTAGATCATCATCGTTGCCTCATTGCTTTTGTCGAAGATAAAGTCTAGTGTTTTACTTTTCGCAAGTTCTGCAATGGTTGCACTTACCTTGTCTTGTATTGGTTTTAACAATTTGATCCGGGCTTTAAAAAGTTCTCCATCAGGACCAAACTTCTGACGTTGAAATTCCTTAGCTTCCTTTTCTTTTTCAATGATATCGTTTTCTCGCTTTTTACGCATATCATCGGTTAATAGTACCTGATCAGCCTGATAGGCTTTATAAAGTGCATCGATCTGTTTGTACTTTCCATCAATTTGCATCTGGAATTGCTCAGATGTAGCTGTAATCTGATCAACTGCTGCTTTGTATTCCGGCAAATGCTTTAAGATATACTCGGTGTCTACATAAGCAAACTTCTGGGCAAATGCACCTAATCCTGTGAAAAGTAAGAAGCTTAAAATTAAATACTTTTTCATAATCCTTTTGTTAATTGAATCCGCCTAATTGTTGTGCTATACTGAAGGTGAAGGCTTGTTTTCCACCATCGGGTAAACCTGGAATGGCATCGAATGCATGACCGTAATCAATACCTAACATACCAAATATCGGTAAAAATATCCTTGCACCTACACCCGCAGATCTTCTTACGTTAAATGGGTTATAGTTTTTAAAAGTGTCCCAGGTATTACCTGCTTCACCAAAGCCTACAATATACGCAGTTGCTTGCTGACTTGCAATAACAGGGTACCTTAACTCTAATACATATTTCGTAAAGATTGGGCTACCAGAGTTTCTAGCAATGTTTGGATTTGCACCAACGGGTATTACCGCATTGTTTGCATAACCACGCATCTTGATTAACTCTGATCCTTGTAAGAAGTCGAAACCTTGCATACCATCCCCACCTAATTTAAAACGCTCAAATGCGGACTGGCCAACAGCGCTATTGTAAGTTCCTAAGAAGCCGAATTGTGCCTGAGACATTAACATCAATTTACCTGCAATCCTTGTGAACCACTGTCCTTCTAATTTCCATTTATGGTATTCTGTAAACTTATAACGCTCTTTATCGGGCGCTGTTGCGTAGTTGATATTATTAAATAACGAATAAGGAGGCGTAGCTTGTACAGTGAATCTGAAATATGAACCACCAGTAGGGAAAATAGGAGAATCTCTCGAATCCCTGCTTATTTCCTGTGTTAAGTTAAAATTGTATGAAGTACCTGTGCTAAACAAAAATCCAGGGTAATTATTCAGGATATATTGTTGTGCATTTACTGCATACGTTAACTGGAAATAATTATCAGGCCAGTTTAATCGTTTACCTAAACTCACGGTTACCCCGTTTAAACGGATCTTCATATAATTTGCATCCGATTCATCAACACCATAAAATCCAGGTCCGCCATTAGAAGATAATGAAGTAAAAGCACTAACACCAAAACTGATCGGCTTTTTACCACCTAACCAAGGCTCAGAAAAGGAGAAACTATATGATTGGTACTGCTTACCGTTTGTTTGTCCACGTAAACTTAATTTTTGTCCATCACCTTTTGGAAGCGGTTTGTACGCTTTGAGATTGAACAGGTTTCTCAGGGAGAAGTTGTTAAAAGTTAAACCCAAAGTACCGATAATACGGCCACCACCAAAACCACCTGACAATTCGATCTGATCAGAAGGTTTTTCTTCTACAGCATATTCGATATCTACAGTACCATCAGAAGGATTCGGTCTAGGCGTAGGAACGGTTTTGGTTTCATCAAAATTACCCAGCTGTCCAATCTCCCTTACCGTACGCACCAATAATTCTTTGGAAAATTTATCGCCTGGTTTAGTTCTGATCTCTCTTAATACCACACGGTCATTGGTAATGGTATTACCCTTTACGGTGATTCTGTTATTGGTATATTGAGGACCTTCATAAATACGCATTTCTAGATCAACGGTATCACCATTAACTCTGGTTTGAACAGGATCAACGTTGAAAGTTAAGTAACCATCATTTAAATAGATACTAGATACATCATCGCTTCCACCATTACCTCTTAATCTACGCTCTAATTTCTCTTCGCTAAAAACCTCGCCTTTTTCAATACCTAAAACCCTGGTTAAATCTTTAGTTGAATATTTAGCATTTCCAGACCAGGTGATATCACCAAAATAGTATTTAGGCCCTTCAAAAATATCGATATGGATGCCTACGGCTTTATCGCTATAACGGTATACACTGTCATCAATGATGGCTGCATCACGGTAACCGGCTTCATGCATTTTGGAAACCAGTTTAATTTTATCCTCATCGAATTTTGTTTGATTAAATTTACCAGAACCAAACACCTTATAAAAAGCTTGCTGTTTCGTTTTCTTCAGGAACTTGCGCAATTTCGCATCCGAAAACACTTCGTTGCCAGAAAAAGTAATCTCATGTACTTTTACCTTACGGCCCCTGTCTACATTAACCTGTAAAACAACACTGTTGTCCTGACTAGGATCAGGAATTGTTTTAAAGTCTACTTTAGTAAAAAAGTAACCTTTTTCACTCATGTATTTAGTGATTGTATTGGTTGTAGTATTGTATAAGTTTTCGTTAACCACAGTTTTACCTGTTCTGGCATTAAGCAAATCGGTCAAATCAGTTTTTTGCGACTTACTAACACCAAGCAATTCAAATGAACTCAGGCGAGGACGTTCTGTTACCCCTATCTCAAAATACACAGTATCACCGTCTATTTTAGTCACATCAAGTCTAACATCGTCGAACAAGCCTTGTGCCCAAAGGTTTTTAATGGCATTTCCGGTGGCTTCACCTGGCAGGGTAATGGTTTCCCCTTTAATCAATTTAGACAAAGTGATAATCACATCCTTATCCAAATGCTCAACCCCTACTAAGTTGGTTCCTCCAATAATGTATTCTTTCGGGCTAAAATAATCCATGTTCAAACCTTGAACTTTCAACGTTGGTGTTGCAGGGTTGGAAGGTGGACGTGTGATTTGTGCCATTGTTGGTAACCCAAACAATAACAATAATATAAGTTGGTATATTTTTTTCATTACAATCTTAAAATCGTCGCTAAGTTAATTTAAACACATGTTAAAAAGTGTTAAAACTAAAATTAGTTCAACTGCTCACTAATTTTACCGAAACGTCTTTCGCGTTTCTGGTAGTCTACAATTGCTTCAAACAGGTCTTCCTGTCTGAAATCAGGCCAAAGGGTTTCCGTGAAGTATAACTCTGTATAAGCCATCTGCCAGAGCAGAAAGTTGCTGATACGGTGCTCTCCACTGGTCCTGATAATTAGTTCCGGATCTGGCATGTCGCTGGTTGTCAGCTGGGCGGAGAAATCAGTTTCTTTAATATCGCTGACTTTTATTTTCTGATCTACTGCTAATTGCGCAAGTTTTTTCGCTGCTTCTGTAATCTCCCACCTCGCACTATAGCTTAACGCTAATGTTAGTGTACATCGTGTGTTCTGTGCAGTTTTATCCATCGCGCTTTTTAAATCGTCAATGCATTTCTGAGGCAATGAAGAGATGTCGCCTATGGCGTTCAAACGGATGTTGTTTTTCGTTAATCTTGGCGTTTCCTGGTTAATAGTGGAAATAAATATCTCCATTAACGCATTCACTTCCTCAACCGGACGATTCCAGTTTTCGGTAGAAAAAGTATATATCGTCAGGTATTTAATACCGATATCTGCGCAACCTTCTACAATATCTTTGACAGACAGCACACCGTTCTCATGACCAAAAACCCTGAACTTTCCTTGATTTTTGGCCCATCGGCCGTTACCATCCATAATTATGGCAATGTGTTCAGGTAAACGCGTAAGGTCAATTTGTTCTTTAAATCCCATCTAACAATATGAAATGATCCCGAAAAGTAAAACATTTAAGGGACACAAAGGTAAAATTTTCTATGATTAATAACTTATTTATATGTAATTCAATCTAAAAGGCCCAACAGTCTTTGCAAAGAAACGTGTAAGACAGACCAACTTGTGTAAACAAGTAAGTATCATACTTCCGCGAATCCCCTCTTTGTGCACCATAACTCCGGTTATCGAGCGCTGGATTAGCCAGGTATTCACGCATGACGTTACCGTCGGTTATACGTTTGTATACCCCACTCACGTCGTCCAGGTAGTCGGTAAAGGCAGATCGATAGCCAATGTTGGCCATAAGACTTAAATTTGATTTTAATTTATATTTAACGCCTGCACCATAGGGTATGGTAACTGCGTAATTCCGATAGGCAAAGTATTGGTCTTCTGTACGGTACAACCTTAAATTATACACCTCATTGTCTATCTTAAGTTTAGGATTAAAAAGAACGCCTCCAAGACCGGCATAAACATAGGGCGTAAACCGTTTTCTGCCCCCACCGGCAAAATATTCAAGGAAATTAAAATCAACTATGGCTGCCGCTTCATGAAGTGGCGTATAAAACTTTAAGTTACGCTGTTGAAAATCTGCATGACTCGATTTTGAATCATCCGCAGTTATACGGCCATAAGTATAGTGTAACCCTACAGACCAGTAGGGATCAAGATTAAGCTTCACAAAACCTCCTGCTGCTTCTCCGCTTATTTTAAAAGGGTTGTCCGGGTTTAAATCACCCATATAACCAGCGCCTCCGGCAGTTACCCCTATTTCCAGGTTTTGTGCCCGCACAACAGTTGGTATACCTATAAAATTCAAACCGGTTAACGCAAGAAATAATAGCAGTCCGTTTCTTAATGTCATACTAATAGTTACGTGTATCAATACCCCAGAGCAATTTGTTCCTCAAGGTAGTTAAATAACTTTCCTTATTCAAACGGATTAAATTTACACCAAAGTTAGCTTTACGCAAATTAATTTTGACCGTGCGATCAACTGTCTCTGTGCGGGAATCACAGGAAACAAGAAATTTAGAGCTCCTGGCTTCCACTTCAAAAGTTAAGGAAACATTGTCGGGGATAATCAAAGGGCGCACATTGAGGTTATGTGGGGCCACCGGGGTAATGACAAAACTTTCAGAACTAGGAAAAATAATTGGCCCCCCGCAACTTAATGAATAGGCAGTAGATCCAGTGGGAGTTGCCATAATTAAGCCATCTGCCCAATAAGAGTTTACAAACTCATTATTCATATAAGCGTGAATAATCATCATCGCGGAGTTATCACGACGGTGAATAGTGATATCGTTTAAAGCGAAATTCTCGTCGCCAAATAAATTGTTCTCCGACTCCAGGCTTAGCAGACTACGCCGGTCTAAAGTATATTGATTATTTAAAAGCGCTTGAATAGCTAACTTTATTTCTTCTTTTTTAACACTGGCCAGAAAGCCTAACCTACCGAAATTGATTCCGATAACCGGAATTCCAGAGTCCCTAACCAGGGATAAGGTATCAAGCAAAGTGCCATCGCCCCCCAGGCTGAGTAATACATCGGCCTGGCCAACGAGTTCAATGTTATTTGAAAAGGTGAAATAGCCTGCTGGCAGTTTAACCTTGTCGTTAATAAAGTGGTGATATTGGTCGAAAATGATGGTTTGAACCTTGAAATGCTCCAGAACATTAAATACTTCCTGAACATAAGGCAAAACGGTGTTGTTAAACTCCCTACCGTAAATTGCAATTTTCATTTATACGTTTAAGTAATTCATAAAAGAATTAAATCTGTCTTCGGTTCCCTGATCTGTCGCCGTACTGTTAAATACAGCTTTCACCTGGTAATCATAGCGTTCAAAAGAAGCGATAATACCAGACAACTCTGTTTTATTAATTTTTAAAGTAACTTCCAGTTTCGTTGAATCAGGAAAAGACTGCACATAAGAGGATAGGATCTGTGCATTGTCTGCCTCCACAATCTGCGCCATATGCGACAAAGAGTTATTGCGGTTACTAATTTCCAAAACAATAATACCTCCGGGTTCCTTTACCGCAAAAAGATCTGCAGTATAAGCAACCAAGCTTTGTATAGATATAATGCCCAGGTAATTCTTGTTATGATCCAGTACGGGTACCACAGAAAGGCTGAGCTGGCTAAAGAGGCGGATTACATCGTAGACATGTGAATCAGGATAAACAAATGAATTAAGAATGGTTAATGAAAGGCTGCCCAAAAGCTGCTGGCCATCCCGTACTTCTATCAGTTCATCTTCTCCGATTAAACCCAGGTATTGCTGGTCTTCTAATATAGGCAAATGCGAAAGCTTAAAATCGGACAAACGCTCCAGGGCCTGCTGAACGGTGTCAGTAGTCCTCAATGGAGGGATAGTGTTCGATATTAATTCCAATGCATACATTATTTCAGCAGTACTCTATTTAAAAATCTATTCAAGTATTCGTTAAAAATCTCGGGCTGCTCCATCATAGGCGCATGTCCACATTTATCTACCCAGTTCAGTTCAGCGTTGGGTAACAATTCATAAAACTCTTCCGCAACGTCTGGTGGGGTCACTTTATCCTGTTTTCCCCAAATCAACGATACTGGAATCGTAATCCTCGACAGGTCTTTCGACATGTTATGTCGGATTGCCGATTTCGCCATCGCTAAGATCCTGATTACGCGGCTACGTTCGTTTACTGTTTTAAAAACTTCATCCACCAGTTCTTTGGTTGCCGTTGCCGGGTCGTAGAAAGTATCTGCAGTTTTCTCTTTTATGTACTCATAACTTCCACGCTTTGGGAAACTTCCACCAAAAGCGTTCTCATATAAACCAGAGCTGCCTGTTAACACCAATGCTTTCACATTTTCCTGGTGTGCAGCTGTTAAAACCAGCCCGATATGCCCACCAAGGGAGTTTCCAATTAAAACTACCTGATTCTGTTTTTTGAACTTTAAAAACCGGTGTACATATTTAGCTAAACTTTTGACCCCTAATGTCAATAGAGGCAATTCATATATTGGCAAAATTGGTACTAAGACACGATACCGATCTTTAAAGAAATCAATCGTTGCTTCCCAGTTGCTCAATTCACCCATTAAACCATGAAGTAATACCAGTGTTTCACCCTCGCCTGCCTCTATATATTTGTAACCATTGTCTTCTATTACTTCGTATTTCATTTTTTCTTTTTGGATGTGCTACTAAGGTAGTAGACATTAGTTAATTTTTAGGCAGTTTAGCCGCAATTTTTATAAAAAAACGACCAATAACCTTTCAGCACAATTTATGCCAATTGCGATTTTACGATTTCAGCAATAAGTTTACCATCGGCTTTGCCCGCAAGGTCTTTATTGGCAAGACCAACAACTTTACCCATATCTTTCATGGAACTGGCACCTGAATCAGTAATAATTTTGGAAATTACCGCTTCCACTTCACTTCTTTCCAATTGTTTCGGCAGGAAATGCGCAATAACCTCAATTTCTTCTTCTTCAACTACCGCAAGGTCTGCACGGCCCTGCTGGTTATATATATCGGCAGATTCTTTACGCTGTTTAATTAACTTCTGCAAAATCTTCATTTCGGCATCCTCGGTCATTTCCTCCGCAGAGCCTTTTTCAGTTTTCGCTAATAACAATGCGGCTTTTATCGCCCTTAACCCTCTTAATTTCGCTTGGTCCTTTGCAAGCATTGCCTGCTTTATTTCCTGATCTATAGTATTTGATATCATCATTTTATTTTTTATTGGTAATTGTTGCTGTCGCTTGCGCGGTTGGCATAATCACCATGTCATTAATATTTACGTGAGCCGGTCTGCTTACCACAAACCAAATTGCATCGGCTATATCCTGGGCCATTAAAGGGGTTAAACCCTGATAAACCTTTTTCGCCCTATCCTCGTCACCTTTAAAACGGACCAAAGAAAACTCGGTTTCTACCATGCCTGGATTAATAGCGGTTACTTTAATGTTGTGCGGAAGTAAATCAATACGCATACCTTGATTTAACGCATCCACCGCGTGTTTAGTGGCGCAATAAACATTTCCGTTTGGATAAACTTCCTTTCCGGCTATGGAACCAATGTTAATAATGTGTCCGCTTTGCGAAGGAATCATCCAGTTGGAAACAAGCTTTGTTATATAGAGTAAACCTTTAACATTGGTATCGATCATGGTATCCCAATCATCGGTATCGCCCTTGTCTATCGGGTCCAGACCCTGACTTAGTCCGGCATTGTTAACCAGCACATCCACTTTTTTCCATGCTTCAGGTATAGCTTCCAAAATAGCTGTCAGGGCTACTTTCTCTCTTACATCGGCAACAAGTGGCATCACTGTAATACCATAAGTTGTAGCTAAAGTGGTTGATAAGGTTTCCAGACGTTCAGCACGCCTTCCCAAAAGGATCAGCTGGTATCCTTCACGGGCAAACAGATTAGCGCATGCTTCACCAATGCCTGAAGTTGCTCCGGTGATTAATGCAATTTTTGAGGTCATGAGTTAAGAATTTATCATGCAAAAATAAGTCTTTTTAACCGCTAACTTTACTGTATATATAAACTAAATGTAATGTTGCGAAGCATTAATTTATCAATAGGCCTGGAAAAGGCAGTATTTTGTTGTTCCAGCACACTATTAAACGAAGAGGCATATTTCAATTCTGGCGACAACTTAAAGTGCTCAAAATGAAAATCTATGCCCAGACCAGCCTCATAGGAAAAGAAAGCCTTTTTATTTCTTACTAGCTTCTCAAAAGCTACTTTTTCAGCATCCTCACCATTACCAGCAGAATTCAGGTTAATCGAATACTTGCTTCCGGCTAAAAGATACATCGCAAAGTTCTTACGACGGTCTGATCGGAGTTTAACGGCCAAAGGCAAATCTATGAGTGTTGCACGCACCTTTTTCTTAATCTCATAAGCTGGGGGTACAAAACCTCCTGTTTCTTGAAAACGGTAAGTCAACACCCGGTCGTTCAACACGAAAGTAGGACTTAACCGCAGCTCCACCTGCTTATGAACATTGGTTAACAGCGCCAGGCCTACGCCGAAGCCAGGGTTAAGGTCGGCGGTAATGGCATTCAAACCAGTAGTCACCTGTCCTGATTCATCATAAAAAGGCATTTGCCAATCTTTTTGTTTAAAGACCTTGTATTGCGAAGAATAGTATTGCAATGTATAGGCAAATTTAACTCCCTCCTCCTCATGGTCCCAGCCCCAATGCTGTGCCTGGGCAGCAATTCCAGTGAAAAACAGGGCGCAAACAAGGAGGAGCAATTTTCTTATCATTTCTATTTGGTTACTTGATACCAGTATAAATGGAACAAATACCAAATGTCATCGAAACATGCTGGGTGGTTTTAAAACCTACTTTGTCCATTAATGCTGTAAAAGCCTTGCCATCAGGAAAAGCTGCTACAGATTCTGGAAGATAGGTATAAGCCCTGGAATCTTTAGAAAATAATTTTCCAAAAACCGGTAAAATATGTTTGAAGTAAAAATTATAACCCTGTTTTATTGGAAATTTCTGTGGTTTTGAAAACTCAAGGATAACTATTTTACCCTTTGGTTTTAACACCCGATACATATCTGAAAGTCCTTTTTCCAGGTTTTCATAATTACGCACCCCAAAGGCAACCGTTACGGCGTCAAACTGGTTATCACTAAACTGTAGTTTCTCAGAATCCCCGATTTTCACAGTGAAAACACCACCAAGATTACGTTCGTCGATCTTTTTTTGTGCCACTTTCAACATTCCTGCCGAAATATCCACCCCTACAATCTTTGAAGGTTGAAGAATTTTGATGGCTTCAAAGGCAAAGTCGCCCGTACCAGTAGCCACATCCAGTATAGATTGCGGTTTTATGGCTTTAAGCTGTCCAATAGCCTTCTTACGCCATATTATATCGATACCTAAGGAAAGAAAATGGTTTAAAAAGTCGTAAGTTTTAGAAATATTATTAAACATATCCGCTACTTGTTCTTTCTTGGTAGCCGATGCTGATTGGTATGGTGTTATTTTTTCATTCATGGTTGTGCAGCAAAGATAAGTATTGTTGAAAACTAATTTTCTACCTTTGCAAAATGATTATAAAATCAGCAACATTTATTTGTAGTAATACAAAGCTTGCCCCATTACCGGCACCAAATATGCCCGAATACGCATTTATCGGCCGTTCAAACGTTGGTAAGTCTTCCTTAATAAACATGTTGGTCAACCAGCATGGTTTGGCCAAAACATCTCAGAGACCGGGTAAAACCCAGTTAATTAACCATTTTTTAATTAATGAGAAATGGTATATCGTAGATTTACCAGGATACGGTTATGCCAAGGTTTCCAAAAGCAGCCGAGAAAAATGGGAAAAATTCATCCGAAATTACATTACCAAAAGAGAAAGCCTGCAATGTGTATTCGTATTGATAGATAGCCGTTTAGAGCCACAAAAGATCGATATTGAGTTCTGCTGCTGGCTTGGCGAGTGTCAGGTTCCTTTTGCATTGATATTTACCAAAGCTGATAAGCAATCGGCTGTAAAAACAGATCAAAACGTAGCGATGTTCAAAAAGGCCTTATCAGGCTGGTTTGAAGAAATCCCACCTTACGTGGTAACTTCTGCAGAAAAAGGCCAGGGCCGCGATGAGGTATTGAATTTTATTGACGAAGTGAACAAGGATTTCGTCATGCCAGTCTTGCCTCCTAAGGAAAAAGACGCCTCCGAGTATTAGTTAATTCGTCCTAAGCATCAATGAAGAAATATTTTTCACTCGTACTTTTTGCACATTCTATTTTCGCGATGCCTTTTGCCATGATTGGCTTTTTTCTGGGCGTAACCACTACCGACAAACCATTTAACTGGGTGCTATTGTTACTTGTGGTACTTTGCATGGTCTTTGCCCGTAATGCCGCGATGGCTTTTAATCGTTACCTCGATCGTAACATTGATGCTAAAAACCCTCGTACAAGCATGCGCGACATTCCGGCAGGAAAAATCTCCGCATCATCGGCCTTAGGTTTTGTAATCATCAATTGTATATTATTCGTGGTTACCACCGCCTTTATTAATAACCTTTGTTTATATCTCTCGCCCATTGCTTTATTCGTTGTATTATTTTATAGTTACACCAAACGTTTTACCGCATTGTGCCACATGGTATTGGGCCTGGGCCTGGCTCTCGCTCCAATAGGCGCCTATATTGCTGTTACAGGTCAATTTTCTATTGTGCCGGTACTTTATTCTTTTGCCGTGCTTTTCTGGTCAAGTGGTTTTGATATCATCTATGCGCTGCAGGATGATACATTCGACAAAGAAGAAAAATTACACTCCATACCGGCAGCCTTAGGCAGAAAAGGTGCTTTAAACTTATCGGTATTGCTGCATGTATTGTCGGCATTATGTGTAATTGCCACCCTGTTTTTTATTCCCTTTACCTGGATATATTACGTTGGAATTGCTTTTTTTTGTGGCATGTTAGTTTACCAGCATATTTTGGTAAAACCTCACGATATTAGCAAGGTCAACAGGGCCTTTCAAACTACCAATGGTTACGCCTCGGTGGTTTTCGCCCTTTGCTTTTTAATAGACGCATTATTAAGAACTAATTTTTAATTCTACCCCATGATTGACTTAACCATACCTAAAAAGAAAAGGAATTACATTCCTCAAGAACTAGAAATGAAATGGGACAATCTGGCCCCCATCTATGAAGAGTTGCTTGCCCGTCAAATTGATGATGTAAACGCACTGGAAACCTGGTTAAAGGATAAAAGTGAGCTGGAAGCTGCCCTGGAAGAAGATTTCGCCTGGAGGTACATTAAAATGACCTGCGATACCGCAAATGAGCAACTGGTTAAAGATTTCCAGTACTTCGCTACTGAAATTGAGCCAAAAACGGCGCCTTTAAGTAACCAGCTTAATCAGAAATTGGTTGCGAGTGCCTATGTTGAAGAGTTAGATCAGGAAAAATACTTTGTGTACCTGCGTGGCATTAGAAATGCGCTGGAAATATATCGCGAAGAAAACATTGAATTGTTCACTAAACTACAGGTTACCCAACAGCGTTACCAATCGATAACAGGTGCGATGAGCGTGGTGATCAACGATAAAGAATACACACTCGAGCAAGCCGCAAACTTTTTGAAAGATACAAACCGTTCGGTTCGTCAGGAGGCATGGGAGACCATACAACAACGCCGTCTGGTAGACAAAGATGCCTTAAACGTACTCTTTGATGAATTGATCGTGTTGAGAAACCAGGTGGCTTTGAACGCTGGTTTTGAGAATTACCGCGATTATATGTTCCAGGCCATGGGCCGTTTTGACTATAGCCCAAAGGATTGTTATGCCTTCCATGAAGCGGTAGAAAAGGAAATTGTACCTATTTTAAAGGAGCAAGCTGATATGCGTGCCCAGCTTCTGGGGCTCGAAGTCCTTAAACCATGGGACCTGGATGTAAGTACAACTGGTAAGCCCGCTTTAAAACCTTTTAAAAACGGCCAGGAACTAATTGATAAAAGCATAGCCTGCTTCAATGCCATAGACCCTAAACTGGGGCAAATGTTGGCCACCATGAAAGAAAACAATCTTTTTGATGTGGAAAGCCGTAAAGGAAAAGCACCGGGTGGTTATAATTATCCACTGGCCGAATCCGGGGCACCTTTCATTTTCATGAACTCGGCAAACTCCCTAAGAGATTTAACCACCATGGTTCACGAAGGTGGCCATGCCGTTCATACGTTTCTAACAGCTAAATTAGAGCTTAATGATTTTAAACATTGTCCATCTGAAGTAGCCGAACTCGCCTCAATGAGTATGGAACTGATGTCTATGGATCACTGGCACTTGTATTTCGATAACGAAGAGGATTTAATTCGCGCAAAAAAAGAACAGCTGTTTGATGTGTTGAAAACTTTGCCATGGGTAGCGGTGATCGACAAATTTCAACACTGGATATACACCAATGTTGGACACCATGCGGCCGACAGAGAAGAAGCTTTCAAACAGATTTATACTTCTTTTGGTGCAGGTTTCGCCGACTGGGAAGGTCTGGATGCGGAGTTTGCCAATATCTGGCAAAAACAACTGCACCTTTTTGAGGTACCTTTCTACTATATAGAATACGGCATTGCACAGCTGGGTGCCATTGCAATTTGGAAAAATTTCAAAGAAAACCCTCATAAAGCCTTACAACAATACCTTGATGCATTAGCTTTGGGTTACACCAAACCCATTAACGAGATTTATGAAACTGCGGGTATCAAGTTTGATTTTAGTGTAGATTATATCAAAGAGCTGGCTGGATTTGTGAAAAACGAATTAGACAAACTTGGGTAGTATCACTTCAATTATTTATGTTTGATAACTAAAATGAAAAAAATCTAATTTATGCTCCAAAAGTTACTCCGAAAAAAATCAATATCTAAAATACTTGCGGATGCAGAAAAAGGATATGGAGACCACCACCCTTCTTTAAAAAAAACTCTTGGTGTTAGAGATTTAACCGCATTCGGTATCGCCGCTATTATTGGCGCCGGTATTTTCAGCACCATCGGAAAAGCAAGTGCAGATGGCGGTCCGGCAGTAATCTTTCTTTTTATATTTACCGCACTTGCCTGTAGTTTTGCCGCTTTTGCCTATGCAGAATTTGCGTCAATGGTACCCGTAGCCGGTAGTGCATACACCTATTCTTATGTGGCCTTCGGCGAACTTGTTGCCTGGATCATCGGCTGGTCGCTCATCATGGAATATGCCATCGGTAATATTACCGTCGCCATTTCCTGGTCCGATTACTTTACCGGACTGCTCTCCTCCATAAGAATTCCGGCTTTAGACATTAACGGTATACATTTACCAGGCTGGATGACCATGGATTACCTTACCGCATTTAACGGGCATAAACATGCAGAAGCCCTGGTAAATGCCGGTAAAAGCTACGCCAATCTTGATGAGGCCACCCGTATTGCCAATAATGCATGGATGACCGCGCCTAGAATTGGCGACTTTCACGTCGTGGCCGATCTTCCTGCTCTGGGTATTATTATTCTCATTACCTGGCTGGTTTATCGTGGCATGAAAGAATCAAGAAACGCCAGCAATGCAATGGTTATCGTTAAACTGGCGGTTATCTTACTGGTATTATCAGTAGGTATATTTTATGTTGACACCGATAACTGGAATCCTTTTGCGCCAAATGGTGTAAGCGGGGTACTCAAAGGTGTGTCAGCAGTATTCTTTGCTTATATCGGCTTCGATGCCATCTCTACTACTGCCGAAGAGTGCAAAAATCCGCAGCGTGACTTACCAAGGGCCATGATGTGGGCCATTATTATTTGTACCGTATTGTATGTGGCCATAGCCCTCGTATTAACCGGAATGGTTGACTACCGTTTACTTGCAGTAGGTGATCCCCTGGCTTTTGTTTTCGATCAGGTGGACCTTAAGGTGATGAGTGGAATAATTGCCGTAAGTGCTGTTTTCGCCATGGCAAGTGTGCTATTGGTTTTCCAAATGGGACAACCGAGAATCTGGATGAGCATGAGCCGCGACGGCCTTTTGCCTAAATCTTTTTCCAGGATACACCCTAAATACCAAACACCTTCGTTTGCCACCATCGTGGTAGGTTTTGTGGTGGCTGTTCCTTCATTATTTATGAACCTGACCATCGTAACCGACCTTTGTTCCATTGGTACCCTGTTTGCCTTTGTGTTGGTGTGTACAGGTGTATTGGTTCTGCAAAACAGACCCGATATACAGCGTGGGAAATTCCGCATACCTTATGTCAATTCAAAATACGTAATCCCGGTATTATTTGCAGCTTTGCTGGTGCTTGCCTTTACCAAATACAAACCAGAAACCACTAACTTCATCTTTAATACCACCAAAGTATATGATCCAACCAGTTTTGTTACATCCCTGGATGAAACGGAGATGAAAGCTGTACAAGATCAAATTACTGCAGAACATCAGCTAGCAAAAATCACAGCAATCAATACGGATGCAGAAGCATACCTGGGAAGCTTAAGCACCGCTGACTACGAAGATTTTATTGCTAACAGTGCTGTTGATGCCGAAAAAAAATATGATAGTGGATGGAGTTTATTTGCACATAAAATACCCATGTGGATTTTCCTGATCCTATGTGTTGTCATTACTTATTATTGTGTGGTAAAAAACCTCAGCCTGATTCCGGTATTAGGTTTACTTAGTTGTTTATACATGATGTGTGAACTTGGTATTTCAAACTGGGTAGGTTTTGGTATCTGGTTAATTATTGGCCTGGTAGTTTATTTCCTTTACGGTTATAGACACAGTAAACTGAACGCTAATTACCAGGAGAAAATTTAATTACACACCTGAAGTTTTAATAGTCAGAAACCCTGGACCGATGACAAGCGGCTCCAGGGTTTTTGCTAAGGTATCTGTCGTGGTTATTTTATAAAGGGCTTTACAATTGCTAATACCGCGTCGGCTGTTAGTGGCTCATCAAAGGCCTCTGTCGCAGCATTGGAGGAAATACTTCTCGTCGCCCCCATAAGTTGGGTAATGTCAACGCCGCCATGGGTTATATTTTCTTCCCCTGCATAGCTGGCATTTACAACTGCACCAATTCCGGTGTCATTAGCACCTGTAATCCAGGGTTTTTGACCTGAAGCCGCACCACCTCTGGCACGGCGCATTTGCCTCAAATGGGCTGCGTGTCGCGCTTCAACAGAGTGGATGTTCAAAGCGGCTGTCAGCACATCTTTATTGCCCATCAAACCACCTGCCTGACCTTTATAGGCCCTAACGCCAGTATCTTCAAATACTTGTGCAACTGCTAGGAAGGTATCATAATTGCTGAATACATTGGCAAATGTGCCCCCCGCAGTAAAATCAAAGCTGGGCTTAGCCACAGCTCCTGCGCCAATGGCAGTTTTAAGAAATGCAACATGCTGGTTTTCATGATCACGGATCGTTGTGATCGCCGTCAAAGCCGGTCCCGAAGGAATTAATCCGGCACTCGCCAAGCCCATCGTATAAAACTCAGCTTCCAAGTATTCGAGCGTTAAGGCAAAATTCAGAATTCCTTTTACATCACCCGGTGCTTGTGCATAGGCTTTGTTAAAAAAACTACCCAATGCAAAGGGCATTGCAGCCACACTTACCTTTGAACCAAAATTAAGGAACTGTTTTAGTGCCGACCTTCTCGGATTCAAACGATCGTGAATTTCCTGATCCACCGATTCAATGTTATCAATAATATTAAATAAATTCATTTTCGTAGGTTTAGTAAGTAGGTAAATCTTGTGTGTTAAGCTTAGTTTTGATATAAGTGGACGCGATTTTTAGCACTTCAACAGGACTTCTGGAGGTGTCTAATCCGTTTGCACCCACCACTGTATTGTCGGCAAAAGAGCCATTACTAATTAAATCGCGAATCAGTGCGGCATGCCTTGCTTCTACAGATACGATTTTCCCTGCTAAAACAAGGTAGTTTGGATCCATAATTAAACGCCCTGCACCATTGTAGGCTGAAACACCTAAATCTTCAAAAGCTTTTGCGGTTGCCAATACAGCGTCCCTGCTGGAAAAGTTGACCGAAGAAAAATCAACCTCCAATGCCTCAATTGCATTATTGCCAATAGCGGCTTTAAAAAATTCACGGTGTGCGATCTCATGATCGCGGATATCGGTGAGGTAACCCTGCTCCAGTGTAGACATGCCACTATAGGGTGACTCCATTACCTTCGTGTAAAAAGCAGCCTCCAGTTGCTCTAAAGCATAGGCGTAATTTAGCACCGCAATATCGCCGCGGCCAAAATACCCACCAATTCTATCGTGTGGTTCATCATTGTCTTTTTTACATCCAGCCATGGCTAAAGCAGTCACCACTACGCCGGCTCCGGCATACCTTAAAAAGGAGCGTCTTTTAAATACGCCATCCTCGGTGTTTTTCATTATTTTTTCCATTGTTAATTGGGTTATTTGTAGATTGTTACAAATAGATACGATGGTTATCGCTGCCTGGATTACATTTCGTAAAATATTTAAGTTAATTCCCTATATTCGATTACATTTTGCAGGAAAAACAAACCTATACCGAGCCGGAACTGGTCCTCTTATTAAAGGCCAAGGATAGGCGTGCCTATAGCTACCTGTATGACAATTACGCTGCTGCATTATTTAGCGTTGTTATTAAAGTAATTGGAGAAAGGGAAGAAAGTGTGGACGTGCTTCAAGAGGCTTTTATCAAAATCTGGAGAAACATAGGAATGTATGATGCCACGAAAGGCAGACTATTTACCTGGATGCTACAGATTACCCGAAATACGGCTATAGATTTTACCCGTTCTGGACGGGTCAAAAAAGAGAAGCTAACCAATCGGCTGGCGACAGATTCACCCATTGCCGAGCACAATAAATTCTCTTATTTGCCTGTAGACCATTTAGGGCTTTCCAAAGTGATTGATGGTTTAGGGAAAGATGAACAAGTGATTATAGATTTGGCTTATTTTAAAGGGTACACCCAACAGGAAGTTGCAAATCAATTAGCTATACCATTGGGTACGGTGAAAAGCAAAGTAAGAAATGCGCTGATTAAATTAAAGAAAATATTAAAAACGAGTTGAACATACAGGATTACATATCGTCGGGGATTTTAGAAACCTATCTGTTAGGTTTAGCTGGAGAAGAAGAAGCTCGAGAACTGGAACAGCTATGTTTAAAATATCCTGAGGTAAAAGCTGCTTTGGAGGAAGCCGAAAGCATGATGGAAAACTATGCACAGCTACATGCAATTGCACCTCCGGCACCTGCAAAAGAACAAATCTGGTCGGCCATTCAACAGTCTGCTACCGTTGATTCACAGGTTGAAAAGCCTAGCCCCCTACCAGCTAAGCGTTTTAAACTTTCCCATTATATCACCGCAGCTGCTATTCTTGTTATCGTTGCAGGTGTTCCTTACCATATTTACAAAATGAATAAGTATGAGCGGGAAATCTCGATACTCGAAGAAGAGAAGCAGCAAATTCTTGTGGAGAACAAAAACTTCCAGGCGAGAATTAAACAAGCAAGCGACGAGCTTGAACTCCTTTCTTCCGCAGACACTAAAAGTATAAAACTTGCTGGTGTAGCTGGCCACGAAGCCCAACAAGCCAATTTATTTCTCACCAACAAAGGCGGACTGTTTATCAACGCCACTCACTTGGAAACCCTTCCTGACAACCAGCAATACCAACTCTGGGCTATTGTTAAGGGTAAACCTGTAAGCGCCGGATTAATTAATCAACAAGGCGACAGTGTGCTTCAGAAAATGATAAACATTAAAAATGCTGAACTTTACGCCATTACCATAGAGAAACAAGGCGGTAGTGTTGAACCTACGCTCAGCCAAATGGTGGTAGCAGGAAAACCGTAACCCTCGTTTTTTTCAGGATAGGTGTGCAAAACAAAACAGCCTGTGTTAGGTAAATTAACACAGGCTTAGAAGATCTTTTATCGATCTGTTAAGTTCAGGAAGTATATTACACGGGCAATCGGTTAAGTTCGATATCGTCGGGGTTGACAAAGATCAATGGCACTTTTTCCACATTCACATAACTGGAATCCAGTCCAAAACCACTTTCAAGCGAAAGACTGAGTTTGTTCAGCACATAATAATATTCCAGAATAGAACGCTCGTACAGGCTTAACGAAGTAAACTTTGATAAATGTTTCTCTAAGAGCACGAACCTGAAATCGCCGGCAATTTTATGTTTTTTTAACGAGGTGTACTGACTGGTAATATCTACTTCGCCGTTTTTAACGAGCTCTTCCACTACCTTCCTGTACAACAGATTTACTTTCTGTTCCACCCTGAAACCAAGTTTAAAGTCGATACGGATCAATTTACCCGGAATAAGAAATTCTACCTTATAATCGCTGGTATAAGGCTCATCGACCACATCAACGTGAACCAGCCAATAGATGTCGGCACGTTTAGGTTCCTTCTGGATAATTGAATAGATGATTTTTGATTCAATTTCTGTTTTGAAATTAGCACTGGTTAAATAAACCAGTTGTGAAGAATACTTCGGTACAGACTCGTCCTTACTCAATTCTTCAATAATGGAGTAGTAATCGTCTATTTCAACATATTTCACAAAACGGTTTTTAATTTTTCTTGATACGTACCAACTCCACATTACACTAAACAACGCAGCACCAATTAATAGGGTTACGAAGCCACCATGCAAGAATTTAGTCATGTTTCCGGCAAGAAACACCAGTTCTAACAAACCGTAAACCGATACAAATATGGCAATAGCATATTTTGGTACCCTTTTGGTCCACATGTAAACCGCAACTAAAATGGTAGTGGCCAGGAAGGTTAAGTTAATGGCTAAACCATAAGCACCCTCCATGTTTACTGATTTCTTAAAGATGAGAACAATGCCTATACATCCAACACACAACAACCAATTAATGGAAGGGACATAAATCTGCCCTTTTTCATTACTTGGATAATTAATACGAACTTTTGGCCATAAGTTGAGGCGAACAGCCTCAGAAATGAGGGTAAAAGAACCCGTAATCATGGCCTGGCTGGCAATAATGGCGGCAATGGTAGCAAGGGCAACCATTGCTATCAGGTAGGGTTCTGGAACAATTTCGTAAAATGGGTTTAAACCACCATTGTAATCGGGATGTTGTAAAAGCCATACACCCTGCCCCAGGTAGTTGATGATTAACATGGTTTTAACAAAGATCCAACTTACTCTAATGTTGTCTCTGCCGCAATGGCCCATGTCGGAGTAGAGTGCTTCCGCACCTGTGGTACATAGAAAAACGCCCCCTAAAATAAGCAGCGCCTCTGGATTGGTAATTAATAAATGGAAGGCGTAATATGGATTTAAGGCTTTCAAAATACTAAGGTCCTGAAGCACATAGGTGAAGCCCAGTGCACCCAAAATACCGAACCAAAAAAACATGATCGGACCAAATAATTTTCCAACCAAACTGGTTCCAAATTGTTGTATAACAAACAGAAAAACAATGATCCCTATGACGATTGGCGTTACTTGTACCCACGGAAACTTCACCTGTAAACCTTCGATGGCACTGGTTACAGTGATGCTGGGTGTGATGATCCCGTCAGCAAGCATGGCACACCCTCCAAGTATGGCGGGCACCACCAGCCATTTGGCCTTTTTGCGCACCAGTGAATACAGGGAAAAGATACCACCTTCGCCTTTGTTATCGGCCCTCAGCGTAATTAAAACATATTTGACAGTGGTTTGCAGGGTAAGTGTCCAGATGATACAGGATAAGGCACCCAGAACTATTAAAGGCGTAATCGCTTGTCCTGAATGTGCAACTGTATTAAAAATGGCCCTAAGTGTGTATAAGGGGGAGGTACCAATATCACCATATACTATTCCTAAACTAATGAGTAAGCCTCCGGCTGTTAACTTATTAAAACTTTTGTGTTCTGACACGTCCTAGATGGTGATTATTTGAGAATTTTTGTTAAATATTGTTAAATAACATCTTTTAAACAAAATGTTTGATTTTTTTGTTTTTTAATTTATATTTTTGTTCCGAAGCCAATGAAGAAACTATACAAAAAAATGCTTTTCTTATCTATTCTATGCGTCATCTGCATGGGTATATTTGGTAGTGCTCATGTTTTGGCTCAAAATTCTAATCGTGTTTATTATGAAAGTGTCTCCAGAAGCGATAGTAAAACGCCTCAGATAAAGACAAATATACAGCCTTATCGTCCATTGTTAGGCTTTATCCCCTATAATAATTTTCTCGTTAGTCCGGCTAAAGCCACACTGCATAAATCAGAAAAGATTTTAACTGTAGTGAAGGTATTTCCTAATCCAATTGACGACCAGATTAACATTACTTTTAAGTTAGAACGCGAGTCTCTGCTTTCTATTAAAATCATGGATTTATTGGGCAACGAGGTAATTACCTTAGCTAATGAGCGCTTCCCTGCAGGTGAATCGACTAAAAACTACATGATTCCAAACCGCTTAAATAGCGGTATCTATTTCCTTCGCATTGTTTGCGGTGGAGAAACAAATGTAAAACGCATTTCCGTTTTATAGTATTAACTTTTTCTTTCTTACTTTTACGAAAACGTAATTCCAGGCAGAACTGCAAGTTCTCGCATTGGCTTTCGTCCTATGTTTATTGCTAAACAAATGAAACAATGGCCAACGTATGGCAGTTTCATTAACTATAAAACAAGATCTATACATGAAGATTATTGCCATTGGACGCAATTATGCTGCCCACGCTGAAGAATTAAACAATCCGATCCCAACCAGCCCTGTCATTTTTATGAAACCCGATACGGCCGTACTGAAAGACAATAGGCCTTTCTACCTGCCTGATTTTTCTAATGACATCCATTATGAACTGGAAGTAGTACTTAAGGTGAGTAAGGAAGGTAAACACATTCAGGAGAAATTTGCCTCCAACTATTATGAAGAAATTGGATTAGGGATTGATTTCACAGCACGCGATATCCAGAGCCGCCACAAAGAAAAAGGCTTACCCTGGGAACTGGCTAAATCATTTGATAATTCGGCACCAGTGAGCTTGTTCGTACCAAAAACTAAGTTTGAAGACCTGTATCAACTAAACTTCGAACTACAAATTAACCAGCAAAGCAGGCAGAAAGGAAACACTAAAAACCTGCTATTTTCGTTTGAGAAAATAATTGCCTTTGTATCCCAGTACATCACCCTAAAAAAAGGGGATCTCATTTTTACCGGAACACCGGAAGGCGTTGGCCAGATTAAAGCTGGCGACCACCTGGAAGCCTGGCTGGAAGGCGAAAAAATGCTGGACTTTCAAATAAAATAAATCTAATGTTTAAAACGTACACCCTGCTAATTCTCTTTACCTGTTTTTCCTCCCTGGTTAACGCACAACAGATATTTAGCAATTTCAAATACCCACTGGTTAATTTCAGGCAGCCGCTGGACATCCGGCCACCTGCCCTTTCAGGTTCCTTTGGCGAAATAAGGCGTAACCACTTTCATTCTGGGCTAGACTATCGAACCAACCAGCGCGAAGGCTACCCGGTGTATGCTGTCGAAGACGGCTATGTATCGCGCGCAAGGGTGCAGAACAGCGGCTTCGGACAAGCGGTATACATCGATCACCCCAGTGGTTATACGTCCGTATACGGCCACTTGCAGCGCTTTAGTCCAAAGATTGCTAACTATATAGAGGGCTTACAATACGCGAAACAGACTTTCGAGCTCGACGCATTTCCTGAACCAACGGTTTTGCCGGTACATAAGGGAGATATTATAGGTTACTCCGGTAACCGTGGCAGCTCTGGCGGTCCTCATCTGCATTTCGAGATCAGGGATACTAAAACTGAAGCAGCCTTAAACCCACAGCTGTTGGGTCTAAAAGTTGCAGACAATATTCCTCCGGTAATTACCTCCATGTATGTGTACCGGTTAAACCACGAACCATTTGATGAGTTTATACCAAAGCAATATTTCCAGCTGAGTGGTGGTGCAGGCGTTTATAAACTTAAAAATGCAACCCTCATTAACCTGAGTGGTGAGGTTGGCTTCGGCATTACCGTAAACGACAGGCATAACGGTGCCTCGGGTAATAACGGTGTTTATTCTATTCAATTGGAATTCGACGGAAAAGTTGTTTTCACTTCGGCCCTTGAACGGTTCAAGTTTGAAAACAGTAATGCCATTAACTCACATATCGACTATCCTTCATATGTTAAAAGCGGGGCTATTATTCAAAAGAGCTTCGTAGATCCGGGCAACCCTTTGCAAATTTATTATAACCTGGTTAGCAGAGGCCGGATTAACATTACTGACAATGCTTTACACGACGTGAAGTATACGGTAACCGATGCCAGTGGAAACCATACCACCCTGACCTTTAAGGTTCAGGGAAACCCAGGAGCTACTACACCGGTTCGAACAAAACCTGCAGGCATGATATTTCCTTACCAGCAGCAGAATGAGTTCAGTAAAAAAGACCTTAAAGTTGTAATACCGAAAGGAAGTTTATACAACGATTTATTTTTCACTTACGAAGAGAAGCCTAAGCCTGCAACAAATGCATATTCAGCTATACATGTGGTGCTCAATAACCTCACGCCCCTGCATAGCAGTTTTGAATTATGGATTAAAGCAGATTCGGCTTTGTTGCCTTTTAAGGATAAGGCAGTGATAGTAAACACCAACCGCGCGTCGCAAGGTGGATATTTTGAAGATGGTTATGTGAAAGCTAAACCA
>NZ_JAZQNU010000085.1:0-18034 GCF_045627485.1 Pedobacter sp.
TTTGAATACATTGAAACTTGGTATAACCGAAAAAGACTGCATTCTACACTGGGGTACTTGTCCCCAGAAGAATTTGGAAAAAACTTAAACAAACAAAATATTGCAGCTTAACCGAATGTCTACTTTATTGTTGCAATTCCATAGTGCACAGTACTCCGATAGCACCAATTACCATATCCTACTCTCATCCACCGGATCAATTAATAAAACAAATGACACTAGGGCATACCTGTTAAACAATTCTTTAAACTTCGGTCTTAAAAAAAAGACTATTGTTCTTAATACCAGCAATACCTGGTTATATGGTAAGCAGAACAATGAAGTTAGCAACAACGATTTTTCTTCTACCTTGAATTTTAACCTGTATAAAAGCTTCAAGGACTTCTATTATTGGGGGCTACTTAATTACAATACCAGTTTCTCGCTTAAAATCAATCACCAGTTACTTGCCGGATTGGGCATAGCCTATAGCATTATAGATAAGGAAAATACTTATATTAATATGAGCAACGGCCTACTCTACGACAAAAGTAACTTGTTAGCTGACCAGATATATGATACCTATCGAAACTCCTTCCGCTTCCAGTTTCACTTTGCTATTAAAGAAACTATTTCCATCGACGGCAGTAATTTCATACAAAGCGCATTCGGCAACCGTCACGATTACATCATTCGCTCTAATACAGCCTGGGCATAAAAATACGCAAATGGATAAGCTTAACCACAGCTTTTAATTACAATAAAATGAACATCACAAACAGTGAAAATTTTAATTTCACTTATGGATTAACCATCGACAAGTATTTTTAATTCATCATTAAAATGTAAGCTTAACTTTAGCATTAATCCAATCACTACAGTTATAGTCATATAGGTACGTATATAATTGAAAACCAAAATACATCAACTGATGAACATCTTAAAACTAAAAACATTAAGTAGTATAGCTGCTGTGCTTTTAATAAGCAGTACAACTATTCAGGATATTTTTGCACAAAGAGGTCGTAGCAGTAACGGTGGCGGTGGCAGTTCAATTAGCCGTCCTGCCCCATCCAGAAGCATCACACCATATCAGCCACGCTCCTTTCGAGGCAACGCCGACCGCTCAGCACCACCTAGTAACATTCAACGGAACCACAACCGTGGCGTACAAAACCTTAACCGGTCCAGGGTGAATCCTAATAACACTGATAACAACAGAAGGCCCAATTACTCCGGCCGCCCTACAAACTACCGGGGACCAGTTAGTTCCAGACCTTATTATGGCAGACCAGGTTATGTTTACAGATACAGATCTCCGTTCTACGGTCGTTTCTATAACTACTACAGGCCATATATTGGGTTTAGCTTAAGTGTATTGCCATTTGGTTATTATCCATTCTATTTCGGTAACATCCAATTCTTTTACTCTGGCGGATTGTTTTACAGGCAAAATGATAAAGAATACAAAGTTGTAGTGCCTCCGGTTGGTGCAGAAGTGCCAAACTTACCAAAAGAAGCTCAGGAGGTAACTGTTAACGGTCAGGTGTTTTACGAATACAAAGGTGTTTACTACATGGCCCGTGAAAATGCAGAAGGGAAAACAGTTTATGTTATTGCAGGAAAAGACGGCATCTTAAATACAACCAATGGTCAGGTACCGGCAGATGACACTAATGATGCTGTTAGAGTTGGCGACGAAGTGGACCAACTGCCCGAGGGTAGCGCTGAAATTTCCTTAAAAGGTGCACAATATTATGTTTCACCCGACGGTGTGTACTATGAAAAAGTATTTACCGACGATAAGGTGATTTATAAAGTCGTAGGCCTATAACATTCTTAACTTTTTTTTATACTTTCGCCGCCCGGCAAAGTATAAAAAAAGTTTTTGATGAAAAAGATATTATATGGAATTGATTTCGGCACAACGAATTCAGCATTATCCATTTACGATGAAGAGAGGAATGAAATTCTAACCACTATATTGATTCCCTCGCTCCTTTACTTTCCAGAAGAATATGCTACTGAAGGGTCGACCAACCATGTGGTTGGCGAAACTGCTATTTCTGCCTACCTTGAAGATGGAATGAAAGGAAGGTTTATCAAATCTATCAAACAAATTCTTTCCAGAAGCAGCTTTACGGAAACCCGAATTCAAAACAAGCGATATAATGCCTCACAGCTGGTTGCATTAATCCTCATGGAACTTAAAGCCAGGGCCGATGAATTCATTGGGCAATCTTGCACTAAAGCCGTAATCGGACGCCCCGTATTCTTCGACGACGACAATACTTCAAAAGATACGCTGGCACAAACCCGGTTAAACAAAGCGGCAGAACTTGCCGGATTTGACCAGGTTCGATTTCAGTTTGAACCTATCGGGGCTGCTTTTACATATGAAAAAACGTTAACCAAAAAAGAACACGTACTGGTTGCCGATCTCGGTGGTGGTACAACAGATTTTACTTATGTGGTATTAGATCCTGATAAAACCGGAAACATTGACCGCAAAGAAGATCTGGTGGCCTCTGGCGGTATTTACATTGGCGGAGATAGCTTTGACTCTGCATTTATGTGGGAAAAATGTACACCCTATTTTGGTAAGTATACGCAGTATGAGGCAACCCCAGGTAAAGTGCTTACTGTTCCTAAATCTCTATTTGCCAATATCTGTACCTGGGACAAAATTAATTTCTTCAATGGCATTAAAATAAAAAAGGAAATTGAAGATTATTACTACTTTTCCGGAAATGACCGTAAATTCAAAAACCTGATCACTTTAATTGACAACAATCTTGGTTATTCAGTATTTCAAGCCATTGAAAAAACTAAGATAGCTTTGAGTGATCAGGATAACTCCAGTTTTACATACAATAATATGGGGATTGAAATTAATGAAGATGTAGACATTGTAGAATATGACCGCATTATCGACAAGGACCTGCTGAAAATAAAGAATTACCTTAGTCACTTCTTGAGTAGCCATAACATCCAGGAATCCGCTATCGACAGCCTGTTTTTAACCGGAGGAACCTCACAGGTAAGGGCCATACAGCACCTGTTCAAATCTAAGTTCCCCCATATTAAAGTAAACTCAGGCGATAACTTTACCAGCGTAGCTAAAGGTCTTGCCTATAGTAACTATTTATTTGAGGAAAGCATTTAAGCCAGTGTATCGGAAGAAAGATACTGGGAAATCTTTTTATACAGTTGATCAGGAAGAAACGGTTTTACCACAAGATCGTCTATCCCAGCATCTTTTATCATCTGGTGAATTTCTTCGGGCAGATTTGCCGTCAAAGCGATGATAGGCAATACAACACCGTTTTCCCTCATCTTTTTCGACGCTTCGTAACCATTCATCACCGGCATATGAAGATCCATCAATATGACCTGGTGTTTATTGGTGTCGAGTTGATCTAACGCCTCTTGCCCATCTTTGGCGGTATCAACTGTAGCGCCCCACTGTTCGAGGAATTTACGAGCCACCATAACATTAATCAGGTTATCGTCTACTAACAATACCGTAACACCATCTAATGGCTTTATGGCGACCGGCGCAAGCTTTGCTGCATCCTGTCGTTCGATTTCTTTACCCTTTAAAAAGCGCTGCTCAAAATAAAACTCCGATCCCCGACCTTCCTCACTTATCAGTTTTAATGACGAATCCTGCAACTCCAATATACGTTTTGAAATGGCTAGGCCTAAACCTGTGCCCCCAAAACTCCTCGAAATGGAAGAGTCTGCCTGCGTAAAGCGCTCAAAAATACGTTTCTGATTCGTTAGGGGAATGCCAATCCCAGTATCTTTTACAGTAACCTTAAGTAAAGCTTCAGTTTCATTTTGCTCCACAATCTCCAAATTTACAGATACATATCCTGCATCGGTAAATTTGACGGCATTGTGCAATAAATTTGCCAATACTTGTGTAAATCTCGTCGGGTCACCAATTAACAGGTGTTTCAAATTCGGATCTACTTCAAATTTTATGTCGATATTTTTATCTGCAGCTGTAGCACTCAAACCTGATACGATGTGTTTTATAATACTGCCTACATTCATGTCCAGGCGTTCAAAAGTAATCTTCCCTGCTTCTATCTTATTATAATCTAAGATATCATTTACAATGACTAAAAGATTGTCGGCCGAGAACAGCATTACCTTCAGGTAGTCCTCTTGGTCGGGCCGCGGATTACTATTGAGTAACAAGTGGCTCATCCCTATTACCGCATTTAATGGCGTTCTGATTTCATGACTCATGGTACTTAAGAACTCACTTTTTACCAATAAGCCTTGTTCAGCATCTGCTCTTGCTTGTTTCAGATCGGAATATACACGATGTGACAGAATGAGCGACTGCAAAAAGAAAAAGGCAACGTAACAGCCAAAACTAAGCAGTTGATAACGTTCAATAAATCCCCAATAGTTTAGTAAGGTTAAGGAGAAAATGGTCATGAGGGCAATTGCGCTAATTAGTGTGTAAATAGCGCCCGAACGTTTCCGCCTGTAAGCAATAGCATAGACGTATGGGACATAAAAAATGCAAAATGTTGCCACCAGTAAAAATGGAGTCATCAACTGCGTAAAATAATATGGGCTGAGGATAAGTGTAAGAAATGAGAAAGAAAAACTTATAACGGTAACATAGCCAATAACCAATTTGTTGACATCCTTAGGGTAAAGAAAGCGGGTGTACAAGCCAAAAACCCCTATACTCGAAAACAAAGTGATATATTCCAGACGTACAGTAATAAACCAGCTAACACCTGGAAAGACCGTATGCAACAAATAGTTATCTACACCAATGATGCGGTAACTGAATAATAAACAAAATATTGCAAAAAGCAGGATAGTTTTATCGCGGTTGCCAACCATATACAGGCTCATAAAAAAGATACCCGCCATCATCAGGCAACCCGTTAGCAGTAAATCAATGGAATTGGAACGGTGAGCTGCCTGAACAAGCTCCATTTGTTTTCCTATAACAATAGGTTGAAAAATACCGCCCTTTTCATGTATAAAGTTGGCAATGTGTAAGGTAAGCCTTAAGGTGTCTTTGCCAGGAGGAATATTAATTAAATTAGGATGCCAATAAGGTTCAAATCCATCAGCTGTAGTACTAATTTTCCCATTTGACGAAACATGTTTACCATTAATAAAAAGTTTATAGGCACTATAGGTGTCTGGTATCTTCAGACTCAGGGAATCCGAATTTGGTGGAAGCAGTACGTTGAGCTCGTAGGTCGCATAACCAAATGATGGATGTTTCGTACCGTCGGCTTGTTCATCAGTCCACCTGAATGGAAAATCCACCAATTTTCCCTTTTGAACAGTCGTTGAATTAGGATCCAGTAATACCTTCCAATAAAAGTTCCATTGCCCGTTTAAAAGTATACTTTCTGAGAGCGATTGCTGCCGTAAATCAATGGTACCGTTTTGGGCTATTGGCGCAACAGTCATAGCCGATAACCCACAGGTAATTAGACTGATAAGCAGGACAAACAAGGCAGCAAACTTTTCTACTTTCATTTGCATAAAAGTAGAAAAAATTTGCTTTATTTCTTGACCACTAATTTTTCTTCATTAATTTCTTTTATTGGAAATATCTGCTCATTACCATCATGAAAATCAATTACTAGAATATCACCGTCAACATGCCAAGAACCAGTAATTTCCTCTGGAACATCATTCCTACCCGGTTGAAACCCTGACACTTCCCCATTTTCCTTAAGATCAAATTGGTTTCTTCCGCGCGACCGGTTAAAAGCAAAACCTGAAGGCCGAAAAACTTGTTCCTGGTCGTTATCCTCTTCAAAAGAATGCGTCCACTTTCGCTTCAGTTGTTCCAGTTCTATATCATTCATAAATTTCAGTTCGTTCGTTCTGTATTAGTGAAGCCCTGGGGCCAAGCATGGTGGCACTTATCCTGGCTACCTGCCCTTCAGTAAACATATACATACTGTCATCGTCCACGTAATCCATGTAATTCATAAACATATCGCCGTGTGGTCCATTATCGCAGGATATCGAAGGAAAACTTGGCTTCTGATAATTTGGCCCCAATTGGTTTGGCGTATCCTTAACATAATCAGAGTCGGAACAGGAACTGCCCCTGCCCTCGCCAAAAATATGCGACAAATTTAGATAATGACCCACTTCATGGGTCGCGGTCCTGCCTAAATTGAATGGAGTCTGTGCAGAACCCATGGTTCCAAATGCACGATAATCTATCACTACCCCATCTGTTTCCACAGGCCCACCTGGAAACTGTGCATAGCCAAGGATCGAGTTGCCAAGGCTGCACACCCAAATATTCAAGTAACGATCCGTTGCCCATGGCGAAATACCATCCCTGGCGCTGTCTTTCACCTGGTCGTCTGTACCAAAAGATTCTACCATAGTTTCCGTCCGGGTAATCCCATTGGTAGGTTCACCATTTGGCCCCACCTTGGCCAGCTCAAAACCAATGAGCGAATCAGCTACCAGGCCAGACCACACTTCCGGCACCTTGCTCCGGTCGGGATTCATGGCCCTGAAATCTTCATTTAGCACCACTATTTGGCTATTGATCTGTTCCTCACTGATGTTTTGTGTTTCATCGTGATACACCACATGCACAACTACCTGTATTTTTACAGGCTCGCTCAGCCGGAAAGACCTGCTTTGGTCTAAAAGGGAATTAATGTGGTTTTCAATAGAAGCCTGAGCTCTTCTATATTCCGGGAACGCTTCTACCTGTCGGTTAAACACCTCCATGGTTGCGCAGTTTCTAACTTTTATGCCATCTGCCATCGCCTGATTGGTTAAATAATTTCACAAATCTGTCACCTGTTGTTAATCAAGAATATACATCACTACATTACGGTGATAGCACACAAAAATGGCACCAGAATATGGTGCCACAACGGGTATTTTGTAAAAGAAAAATATAGCTAATTTTAACCGTGAATAGCTTCCCTGTTACCGAAACTTTGAATTAACTCCCCTTCAAACTCCAGCCATTCCTTCCATCTTTTCTCCACATCCACATCGATGGTGTATTTGCGTGCAAAATTGAGAAAGGTGGTGTAATGGCCAGCTTCAGAAACCATCAGTTCATGGTAGAATTTCGCCAGTTCGGCGTCTTTAATATTGGTCGATAACACACGAAAACGCTCGCAACTTCTGGCTTCAATCATCGCTGCAAAAAGTAGCCGATCGATAAAAGCTGAGTTTCTGCTGCCGTCTTTTTTACTAAATTTCACTAAGCGTCCCACATAGTCGTCTTTACGCTCACGTCCCAGGGTATAACCACGTTGCTTAATAATAGACACAACCATTTGAAAGTGCTCCATTTCCTCAATGGCAATGGCAGTCAATTCTTCCACCAAATCTAGGTGCTCAGAATTATTGGCAATAAGGGTAATAGCATTAGTTGCTGCTTTTTGTTCGCACCAGGCATGATCGGTCAATATTTCTTCTAAATTTGATTCCGCAATATTGGCCCAACGTGGGTCTGTTAGTAGTTTTAATCCAAGCATGTGCTGATAAATATAATCTCCACTGCCAAAATTACATCTATTTTGCATAAAACTTTAAAGGAATGAAGGAAAACAATATCTTGATTATTGGATTGGTATGGCCGGAACCGGGTTCATCGGCAGCGGGCACAAGAATCATCCAGCTCATCCATGTGTTTCTTTCCGCAGGGGCCAGGGTCACATTTGCCTCTGCTGCTTCCAAAAGTGATTTCAGCTACGACCTTACGCAACTGGGGGTAACCGAACAACCGATCACCCTCAATGACCCAGGTTTTGATACATTTATTAAAGACCTTAATCCAAGCCTGGTGTTGTTTGATCGTTTTATGATTGAAGAACAATATGGCTGGCGTGTGCAGCAGGAATGTCCTGATGCGTTAAGGGTGTTAGACACGGAAGACCTTCATTGCTTACGTCATGCCCGTCAACAGGCCGTTAAAGCCACAAAATCTTTAAGCACCGCTGATTTATTTACAGATGTGGCCAAACGTGAAATTGCTGCAATTTTACGCGCCGACCTCTCGCTAATCATCTCCGAGGTGGAGATGGATATCCTGGAACAACAATTCCGTATAGACCCGGCAATAGTATACTACCTCCCATTTTTGGAAGACGAACTAACGGAGAACAGGGTAAAGGCCTGGAACAGTTTCGAGGACCGTGAAGGTTTTACTTTTATCGGAAACTACCTGCACGAACCTAACTGGCACACGCTGCAAACGCTAAAAACCCAGGTTTGGCCTGTGTTACGCACTAAAGTTCCCGGCGCCAAACTCCATATCTATGGAGCTTATGCCAGCCAGAAAGTGCTGCAACTACACAACGAAAAGGAACGTTTTCTTGTACATGGACGCGCAGCCGATGGGCGTGAAGCCCTGGCTAAACACCGGGTGCTGCTTGCCCCTATTCAATTTGGTGCTGGTGTAAAGGGTAAATTTATTGATGCCATGCAGGTCGGCACGCCCTCCGTCACCACCACTATGGGTGCCGAAGCCATGAAAGGCGACCTGGAGTGGAACGGTTACATTACCGACGACCCTACAACGTTTCTTGAAGACGCTGCTTCCTTATACCAAAATAAAGCACAGTGGTTACATGCGCAAGAACAGGGTCGTCTGATCATTAACGAACGTTATAGCAAGACAAAGTTTACAACCGTTTTCCTTGATAGAATAAAACAGATAATCGCCAATTTGCCCATGCACAGGCAACAGAATTTCTATGGGCAACTGTTACAGCACCATACAGCAAACAGCACTAAATACATGTCTTTGTGGATTCAGGAAAAAAATAAACATCAATAACGGCTGTATTTATCTTACCAGGTCCTTGTAAACTGCAATGCGATGTGTTCTCACCGTATACGGTATTTTATCCTTGCTGTTACTCACCTGGAAACCAATGGTACCTGATGCCTTTTTAGGCATATGGCAGTCAATACAATTATCGGCAATGATGGCACGGTCTTTAGCAGCTAAAGTAGGATGTGGTGTTTGATCATGGCAACTTTTACATTGGTTAGAATAAACCGTTAAACTTACTTTCTGTTCACCATGGATATCATGGCAGGAGATACACTCTGTCTTGCCGACTTTAAAACAGGCACTTGCTTCCAGTAATTGTGTCTGGTAACCATGAACATCCGGGTCCTGCCCGGTATAAGTGCTGTATTGCGGCAAACTCTTTAAGGTATCACCAGGTTTAAATGTGAAAGTGGATGTGAGCGACTGAAGTTCTACCCCGGAGTGGCAGACCCCACAAGCATCTATCCGGCGGGCTAAGGGCAATGATTTATAGTTCACCATGTATTTAGCTTCTTTTACTTCCGGATTCTCCTGGTGAAATTCTACGTGTTTCACCGCAGGCCCATGGCAACGTTCACAATCAATACCGGCAATTAAGGACCCATTAACAAACTGTTCCTCAATTTTCAGGTCGGCCGTTTGAATTAATTTTTTGTCCACCGATGAGCTGTGGCATTCGAGGCAACGTGCAATGATGGGCCGGCCAAAGTAAATCTGTTCCTCCGGATAACCCGGACTGTTTACCCACTGGTGTTCCTGCGTCAGGTAGTTGAGGGGCATCTGCATCAGTTGGTTGTCGTACCAGAAAGCAAAGGTGTACGCGGAATGTCCTGAGCCAAACACAAAATCAATTTTTTCCGCCTTTGCTTCTTTTCCATTAATATAGGCTACCTGGTAAAAAGTATTATTGCGTTTCTCTAAACCTACTTTAGTTTTTTCATTAAATACAAACTCTCCTTCAGGAAGCCCGAGAGAATCAGTGGCTGCAGCACCGTTTAGCGCTCGCGAGGTATTAAAATGTGCATTGTGTGCATAGGAATCACCCACTGCCTTATGGCAACTTACACAGGTGGCACTGCCTGCATATGCAGGTCCCCGGCTATCGGGTACTTTGACTTTGGTCTGTGTACACTGAACAATCACCACCAGCAGCGACGACATTAAAAACAGGAAAAGCACCAGACGTCGTTGACCCATGTGAGCGTAGGTTAAATTTGGTTAAAGATATTCCACTAAAAGTAGGGAAAGCAACTGAAGATAACAAGATTAAGGCAGTAGTTTCAGCAATGCCGCAACTTCCTTTTTTGACAGCACCTTTGGGGTAAAGGTAATGGCGCTTAATGGAAGATCGTCTTTGTTTGTTGGCACGGCATTAATGCGACCAGCCACATCCATTCCATCTACTACCTCGCCAAACACCGTATAATCGCCATCAAGGTGTGGCGTTCCTCCTATAGTGGTATACATTTGTTTTTGCAAAGCAGAGAATTTCAATCCCTTCTTTTTTTCAATGGCTTCCAGTTGCTCAGCGGTATGTTGTTTGCCCGCCACCAGGTAGATCTGCGTGAAATAAGAACTTTTCTCCGGATTATCATTCCTTCCGGCACCAAGGGCTCCTTTCTTATGGATCAATTCAGGTACCAGCTCCGCATCAATACGTGATATCGGAACGTCAGGCTGTTTCGCCTCACGTTCCAGAATGACGTCATCTAGTTCACCACCCTGGCTCACAAAACCCTTGATCACCCGATTAAATGCAGCCCCGTTAAACAAACCTTTGTTGATACTTTGCAGGAAAGCATCACGGTGTTTCGGCGTTTCGTCATATAAACGCAAAGTGATATTACCTACATTCGTTTGTAAGCGAACAAACCGGGATTGCGCAAATCCACTTAGCGCAATAAAATTAAGAGCAAGCAGGAATATGGTCCGTTTCATGAATTAAACTTTAGGCAATTGATACCCATTATGATATTCAGACAATAAATATTTGTCATTCACCTGTTTATTGGTGAAATTTTTAGAGTGGTCATCCCAGGTTAATTTTTCTCCGCTGCGAAAGGCAATATTTCCCATCTGTGCAACAGTGGCTACATGTGCACCCGCCTGAATAGAACAATTTAACTCGTCTTTTTTTCTGCTTCTAATACATTTGAAGAAATTAACCATGTGGTTGTCCAATCCGTTATCCGATGCTTTGACAAATGGTTTACTCACTTTATTACCACTTTGTCTCTCTTCGATTACTTCCCAGCCACCACGGTTCAAAATTAAGGTGCCATTGTTACCAATGTAGGCAATACCATGGTCGCGGTTGTACGAACCATTGTCAATACCCATTGCTGAATCCCATACCATGTTAAATTTGTCAAACTCATACAAGGTGGTAAGTGTATCCGGTGTTTCCTCATACAAATCCGGGTAAGCAAAACGTCCACCTAAGGCAGATACGGTTTTCGGCACAGGCATACCCATGCCGAGCAAACCATAGTCAAGTAAATGCACACCCCAGTCTGTCATTAAACCACCCGCATAATCCCAAAACCACCTGAAGTTGAAATGGTATCTGCTGGCATTAAAAGGACGTTTTTTTGCTGGCCCCAACCACAGGTCATAGTCAACACCCGTAGGTGGCGTGGCATCAGGCACTACGGGACCTGGTTTCATCCAGCCCTGGTAACACCATACTTTTACTGTTCTGATGTTGCCTAATTGCCCGCTTTGTACAAAGTCGACCGCATCTTTAAAGTGTTGCTGGCTGCGTTGCCATTGCCCGGCCTGCACCACTTTATTGTATTTCTGCTGTGCAGCAACCATTGTCCTGCACTCTATTATAGAGTTACCTACTGGTTTTTCTACATATACATCTTTCCCCGACTGACAGGCATGGATCATCATTAAGGCATGCCAATGATCTGGCGTACCGATAATCACTGCATCAATATCCTTTCTGTCGAGCAAGGGACGATAATCATTATAAGTTTTTACTTTCGTTGCGTCCACATTGAGGTCTTTCAGTTCACCCATGCGTTTTGCAATTACATTCTGATCAGAATCACACAAAGCCACCAGGGTTACGCCTGGCACTTTTATAGCGGCTCTTAAATTAGCCCAACCCATTCCGTTGATGCCAATAACACCAATATTAATCTGGTCGTTAGCACCTATGGTATGTTCATATAATGCATATGCCGGATTGTCGAGTGCGGAAAGTAATACAGTGCTTCCTAAAGCCCCTGCGCTGTTACGGATAAAATTTCTTCGGTTTAACATTTGGTTATTTCAATGGTTTGAAAAAGTAAATTACAAATATTTTTCACCTAAATTCAGGCCGGCATAAAATTGTTATATAAAATTTCTATTACTCAAATGAAACCACTTCATGTCTTTTGCTTCCTCCTGCTGCTCCCAGCCACCATATATGCCCAGCAAACCGGCGCTACACAGCACGTTGACACCGGTGTGTCGTTAAATCTTGCCACAGCACGTAGCAACAACATCAGTCAATTGAATTACCAGCTTAATTTGATATTCCTGCCTTAAAAACAGAGGACATTAATGGAACAGCAGCCATCCGTTTGAAATTGGCCAAAGTACCGGACCTGTTACAACTGGATTTCAAAGCCACCGAAAAACAGGTTAAAACCATCACTGTTAATGGGAAGAACATTCCTGTGCAATTGAAGTCCGAGCACCTGTTCATTCCTTCACCGCGAAACGGATCTCGATAAATTAGGTCGCAGCGTCGACCCTATTTTCGTTGCCCATTTTGATGCCATTCAGTTTATGGAAAACTTGAGCGGTATCGCTTATCCGTTCCAAAAGATTGGCTTTGTTACCATGCCTGACTTCCAGTTTGGTGGTATGGAACATCCCGGTGTGATACATTACAAAGCATCCAGCCTGCTTTTAGGCGAAGGCGCCACCGTAGACCAGTTTATCTCGCGTTCTAACCTCATTTCACATGAAATAGCACACATGTGGTTTGGCGATTTGGTGACCATGAAATGGTTCAATGATGTATGGATGAAAGAGGTATTCGCAAATTTCATGGCCAATAAAGTGACGGAAAAACTGATGGGCACACCAACCTTTAACCTTAGATTTCTGCAAGACCATTACCCGGCTGCCTATGGTGTAGACCGCACCCGTGGTGCCAACCCTATCAGGCAGCAACTCGATAACCTGCAGGATGCGGGCACCATGTATGGGAATATTATTTATCACAAAGCGCCCATCATGATGATGCAGCTGGAGAAACTGATGGGGCCCGAGCCTTTCCAAAAAGGAATCCGTGAATACCTGAAAAAATATGCTTATCAAAATGCCACCTGAAACGACCTCATTGCGATCATGAGCAATCACACCAAAGACGACCTTTATGAGTGGAATAAAATCTGGGTTAACCAAAGTGGCAGGCCGGTATTTGGTTACAAAGCTGATTATTCCCGCAATAAAATCAACCGTTTTGTCATCTCAGGAAGCAGAATCGGGTCCATCGCGCTACTGGCCACAGAATTTTATGCTGAAATTGATTTACGCTGACCGGAGTGAAATGATCCCGGTCAACATCAAAGGCAAAAGCATTGACATGAAGGAAATGAAAGGTTTGAAAAAACCTCTGGCCATTTTATTTAATGCAGATGGTACGGGCTATGGCAGTTTCCCGCTGAACAAAGCCCTGATGGACTCGGTGTATGCCCTTAAAAGCCCGCTTGAAAGGGCTGCTGCCTATATCAACGTTTACGAAAACACCCTGTCAGGAAAAACCTACCAACCTATGGACCTGCTGAAAATATTTAGCAAGGGCCTTCAAGAAGAGCAACAGGAAACCAACCTTAAGCTGCTAACCGGTTATATTACCAACCTCTACTGGAATTATATTAGCCCTGAACAAAGGTTTACCTACAGCACTATACTCGAAGAACAATTGTGGACAGCCATGGTAGCGCGAACACAGCGTAATGAGAAAAAGATTCTGTATTATACCCTTGAAAACACCTATTTAAGCAAGCAAGCTGGACAAAAGCTTTACACCATCTGGCAAACCCAACAGGCACCTGCAGGCGTAAAACTTATTGAAGATGATTATATATCATTGGCCTTAACACTCAGCCTTAAAACCGATACCCCAACGACAATTATAGACCATCAAATTGCCAGGATGGATAATGAAGACCGCAAAAGCCGCTTGCGCTATTTGAAACCGGCCTTATCTTCCCGAGTAGAAGAACGTGATGCTTTCTTTGAGCGCCTGAATGTACACGAAAACCGTAAGAAGGAATCCTGGGTGGGTACGGCATTGGGTTACCTCCACCATCCGGTGAGGCAGCATACCTCCATAAAATACCTGCCGAAAAGTTTAGCGCTATTAGCGGAGATCCAGAAAACAGGAGATATATTCTTTCCAACAGCATGGCTTTCCACTACTTTTGGTGGTTACCAGAGCAAGGAAGCGATGACAATCGTTAATGACTTTTTAGCGCAACATCCAGATTATAAACCTAACCTCCGCGGAAAAATATTGCAAAGCACCGATCATTTATACCGGGCACAACAGCTGTTGAAGCACAGATCGTCGGTTCAGGAATAGTGTCTAGACCAGGGCTCAACCAGCGGTTATAAGATTACATAATGGTAGGGCTACCTCCTACGTAAAAACTCCGTATCACGTGACGCATTTATCGAACGTGGTACGGAGTTGGTACTGAACTGCTACGGATTTGGCCACAACAGTTTATCAGGCCTGGTTGGGCAAAGCCCAACCAAAAGTGGGGTTATTTCTTTGCAGGGGTAATTACAATTTTCCTGAATTCAATTGGACCATGATCACCCTGGATATAGATTGGGCCTGGTTCACCTTCCTTGCTATCTAAAGCACCACCGGTAATACCGGGAATTTCCTGGTTGCTGATTACGGTTTTACCATTGGTTTTTACAGTCACCATCCTGCCAATCAGGGTAACTTCCATCGTTTGCCATTGATCCGGGCCCAGTGCTACTATTTCACTTGGGGTTAGAAATCCGTAAATACCACCAAACAAAACATTGGACGGATGTGTATTTTTATCGCTATCTTCTATTTGTAATTCATGTCTACCTCTCAAATACACACCACTGTTACTTCCTTTAGGATATTTAAACTCCAGGTATAACTTGAAATCATCAAACTTCTGGTCGGAAATAAGGTTGGACCCAGATTTAGGACTGGTCAGTACGCCATTTTTAACCACCCACTGATTTGGTCCTGCGGCTTTCCATCCACTAAGGTCTTTTCCGTTAAATAAATTGATAGGTTGGCCCCAGGTCACAGCCCCGGTTCTTTTTAAATAAGGCGCGCGAACACCGGTCCATGTATGTTTTTTTCCTTCACTGGTCACTAACGTGCCACTGATCTTACCATCTTTCAATTCACCTTGTATCACAAAATCCTGGTCACCACCTTCCCATTGTGGAGGCAAGCTGAAACTAAATTCACCCTGGTCAAAGTTTACCTTGGATACCGGTCTGGCACTTCCAGAAACACCAACAAAATAACCAACCAGGGTGCGGGAACCTGAAAGTTTAACCTCAAGCCAGGAAGGTACGGCTTTTCCGTTTTCATCCATGGTAATGTCCCAGCGGCCGATCAGGTCTTTAGCTGTTACCGTTTGCTGAAGTTGGTAAGTTGACGATTTATCGCTCGCCATTAAAGTACTGCCCATTCCAAAGCTGAGCAAAGCACTTAAACCGAATACAAGATATTTTTGTTGCATATGATTGAAATAAGCCATCAAGATAGAACATATTTTTCTAACATTCCTCCTAAAATGCCCTTTCCAGCCTTTAAATCAATGCAACAATTGCGTTAACTTCAGTCTGGATGCCATTTGAACACTTACTTTTTTCAGGCAATGGTCCAGCTAACCACTTACTGGCGACTGAATTTTATCGTCCTTAAAACTATTGAAAGGCTGCTTTTCAACGGCCAGCATCCTGTGGTAATTAACATAGGAAACGATTAGAATCGCCAGAATAACCAAAGGGAATATAGCCTGCCCGCCTATGCCATCAACCACGCCATGGCTGATACTGGCAAACACAAAGTCGAACGCAAACCCTGCATAGGTCCATTCTTTAACACGTGGAGGGAGTTTTGGAATAATCAACAACACAGAACCTAATACTTTAAACACCACCAGGGCGGTTCCGAAATAGGCAGGATAACCGAGGTGGCGGATTCCCTCCCTGGCGAGTTCTGTATCATAGGACAATAAAGGCATTACTCCTTCAAACAATACAATGAAAATGGTACTGATCCAGAAATAAATTTTATATTTTTTCATCGTTCAAGTGATTTATAGTTTGGGGTTCGTTGATTATTTTAATGATGTTATCAAGTTGGTGTAAATGCCGCCGGGTGTGAATAACGGTAAAGCCTAACCATTCCAAACGGGTAAACGGGCCGTTTTCCGGAATGGCAAATGCCAGGCAGAGTTTCGATAAATCGGTAGAAAGTAATGCTTCTCGTTGTTGATCCAGACGTTGTTTTAGTCCATCGAGCAAGTCTGCTCTTACAAGATACTGCGTTGATGGATGAACTTCTTTTGGAGCTGCCATCTTAATGTTCAAATTTTCGAACGCCTGTTTTATCGGCGCCAATTTCTGATCCGGTGGACGGTTACATTCTTCAACCTGTCCATGAAGGATATGCATAATTTCGTATGATTTATACAAATGATCGCCAACCTGGGCGGCGGTCCAGCTGCCAGTAAAAGGCACCCTGTTGAGTTGCGCCTCATCCAGCGGGGATAAAAGTTGTAACAATTGGTTAGCAACCTGATCAAATTCTTGCAATAGTTCAGTCCTTGTCATCACAGTAATTATTAAATCTTCAACCCAAAGATAACGAGCACATTGGTTCAATAGACAATGTGAAAACGGCAATCGTGGGGGTTGATTACGACAGTACTATTACGTAACTTTAACTAACCAAAAAAATCCAATTCTGATCTAAACCTATACGTATGAAACAGGTAACCATACTTATTCCCAAAGGCCATACCAGCATGGTGAACATCGCTGGCACACACCAAATGTTTTCCTTTGTTAATGAGTTTCTGGAACAACAAGGTAAAGCGCCGCTCTTTCATATACAGCTTGCTGCCGCAGAAAAAAGCACCGTTCAAACGCACGGCATGTTTTCCATTAATGCAGATTTACTGTTAGACGACATTGAAAAGACTGATCTGATAATCATTCCCGCCATCCATGGTGATTTTGAAGTAAACCTGGAAAATAACGCGGCTTTAATTCCCTGGATTGTAAATCAATACCATGCAGGTGCAGAAATAGTAAGCCTTTGTGTTGGCTCTTTCTTCCTGGCTTCAACCGGACTACTGGATGGCAAGAGTTGCTCTACCCATTGGCAATACGCCAACGAGTTCAGAAAGCGCTACCCGAATGTGCTGTTAATGGATGATAAAATCCTTACGGAAGCCGGTGGAATTTATACCAGCGGTGGGGCCTACTCCTTTACCAACCTTATTGTTTACCTGATCGAGAAATATGCTGGCCGCGATATCGCGATCCTAGCGGCCAAAGGTTTCATGGTTGACCTTGACCGTAATAGCCAGTCGCCATTTACCATATTTTCTGGCCAGAAGAACCATAAAGACAGTGACATCCTGAAAGCACAGGATTATATCGAAAAGAACTTCCAGGAAAAGCTAACCATTGAAAGTTTATGCGAACAGATGGCCTTAAGCAGACGAACCTTCGAAAGACGTTTCAAAAAAGCCACTGCAAATACAGTATGGGAATACCTGCAACGTGTTAAAGTAGAGGCCGCAAAAAAGGAACTGGAGATGGGTAAAAAGACAGTAAATGAAGTGATGTACAATGTGGGCTATAGTGATCCTAAAGCGTTTAGGGATGTTTTTCGGAAGATTACCAATATGACGCCGATGGACTATCTGAATAAGTATAACGCGCAGATGACGCCAACTTTTTAACGGTAAATTTGTTTATGCTCATATGAAGCACAATACCCAATTTCCAAGATTGTTACTCCTGTCAATCTGCCTGTTATGCTGGTCGTGCAACAATAAAATAGGGCGTACGCTGTTTAAACAAGCTACGCCACATGAATCCTACGCCGAGCAACTCAAGAATGCAGGATTAAAAGAAAGCACATTGTACAAGTTATGGATGGAATCTGCTGAGCGAAGTTTAAGCCAGCCAGTAAGCATC
>NZ_JAZQNU010000086.1:0-5754 GCF_045627485.1 Pedobacter sp.
TTAAGTTCAAAAAAATCAAGAATGAAATCTGGGAGCAATAAGCTTATTAAAGAATGGTAACCGTCCTGCATGAAGTAAGAAATCTAAAACAGCAAAGCTAAAAATATAAGGCTTGCTCCACAAGTTTTTGACTTGATCCCAGACTTGATCCTTGACTTGATCCAGAAATTGCAAATGACCAAGAGCCTCTCAAATTCCTTTTAAACAAAAAAACCTTAGATTTCTCTAAGGCTTTTTTGTAGAAGTGGTGTGGGTCGGGATCGAACCGACGACACAAGGATTTTCAGTCCTTTGCTCTACCGACTGAGCTACCGCACCAACTAGTAGTTGTTTTCCCGTAACGTTCTTCGTTGTTGGGAGTGCAAATGTAGCTTCTTTTTTTATACTTCCAAACTTTATTTAAAAAAAGTTGAAAATAATTATCAATAGCCCAATTTTTCTTGCAAAACCTTAGTTTTATGCATGCATAGTAATTTGTTTACAGGAATTAGTTTTAACTTAGCATAACCATAATAAACCATTTATGATAGCTCAGATCTTATTTATCATTCTAACCCTTTCCGCCATAGGCCTTTTCGCTTTTAATGCCAAAAAGGTGATACGCAATATCCGTTTAGGTAAAGCTGCAGACCGGTTTGATCAGCCACAAAAAAGGATAATGACCATGCTTAAAGTAGCATTCGGACAAACAAAAATGTTCTTCCGACCTATTCCTGCAATCCTTCACTTTTTTGTTTATGCTGGTTTTATCATTATAAACCTCGAAGTCCTCGAGATTATGATTGATGGTATCTTTGGTACTCACCGTATTTTTGGTGGCTTAGGCCCCATATACAACGGTCTGATTGGTTCATTTGAAATATTGGCACTGTCGGTTTGGTTAGCCTGTGTCATTTTCTTAATTCGCAGAAACGTTTTAAAACTGAAAAGATTTAGTGGTGTTGAAATGACGGCATGGCCAAAATCTGATGCCAACTATATTCTGATTACCGAAATCTTATTAATGAGTGCCTTCCTTATGATGAATGCCGCTGACGCCAAATTACAGGCGCTAGGTCATGGCCATTACGTCACTGCTGGTGCATTCCCGGTAAGCCAGTTTCTTCAAAACCTGTTGCCAGATTCGGCATCCTCATTGGTAATGATTGAAAGAGGTTGCTGGTGGTTCCACATTATCGGCATATTCGCGTTTTTAAACTACCTGCCTTACTCCAAACACTTCCACATCATGTTGGCCTTCCCCAATACTTATTTTTCCAATCTGGAGCCTAAAGGGGAATTTACCAATATGCAGAGTGTAACGAACGAAGTGAAAGCCATGCTCGATCCTTCTTTCACTCCCGAAGCTACCGAACCGGGCCGTTTTGGTGCCAAAGACGTCAACGATTTATCATGGGTTAACCTCATGAATGCCTATACCTGCACCGAATGTGGTCGCTGTACCTCCGTGTGTCCGGCCAACATGACCGGTAAATTATTGTCACCCCGCAAAATCATGATGGATACCCGTGACAGGGTTACTGAAGTAGGCAAGAATATTGATAAATCTGGCAACGGCTTTGACGATGGCAAAGCTTTGTTGGACGATTACATTACCCGCGAAGAAATATGGGCCTGTACAAGCTGTAACGCTTGCGTAGAGGCCTGTCCGGTTAACATTGATCCATTAGCTATCATTACAGAATTAAGACGCTACACGGTCATGGAAGAATCTAAATTTCCAGCCAGCCTGAACGTAATGATGAGTAATGTGGAAAATAACGGTGCACCATGGAAATATTCTCCTGCCGACCGACTGAACTGGGCTAAAGAAAACTAACGATTAAAACTCAAACTGAACATGAGCGATCAATTAAACTTTGAAGTGCCGACAATGGCACAAATGGTAGCCAAAGGTGAAGTTCCGGAAATTCTTTTCTGGGTCGGCTGCGCCGGTAGTTACGATGAACGTGCACAAAAAACAACACGCGATATTTGCAAGATCCTGCACCATGTAGGCATGAAGTATGCCGTTTTAGGTACCGAAGAAAGTTGTACCGGCGATCCTGCCAAACGTGCCGGGAATGAGTTCCTGTTTCAGATGCAGGCCATGACTAACATAGAAGTGCTCAACGCATACGAAGTTAAAAAGATCGTTACCGGCTGCCCGCATTGTTTCAATACCATCAAAAACGAATATCCAGGATTAGGCGGTAACTACGAGGTGATCCACCACAGCCAGCTTATCCAGCAACTGATTGATGAGGGTAAACTGAAAGCCGAAGGCGGAGAAAGTTTTAAAGGAAAGAAAATAACTTTCCATGACCCTTGTTACTTAGGTCGCGCAAATGAAGTATACGAAGCTCCACGCCGGGCTTTAGAAGTGTTAGATGCCCAACTGGTGGAAATGAAACGTTGTAAATCTAACGGGCTTTGTTGTGGCGCTGGTGGTGCCCAGATGTTTAAAGAACCAGAAAGAGGCAATAAAGACATTAACATTGAGAGAATAGAGGAAGCCTTAAGCACCGATCCGCAAATTGTAGCCGCTGCCTGCCCTTTCTGTATGACCATGTTAAGCGACGGGGTAAAAATGAAAGACCAGAACGATAATGTGAAGGTTCTTGATATTGCAGAAATCACTGCACGTGCAAATGGATTGTAATACGCTATCGATAACTTCTTTAAATTCCGGGAGCAACGGAAACTGTTATTACGTGGGTAATGACACAGAAGCGGTTTTAATTGATGCCGGAATTTCATGCAAGGAAACCGAGATCAGGATGCAACGCCTGGGCCTTTCTATGCTCAACGTAAAAGCGCTCTTCATTTCACATGAACATTCTGATCACATCAGGGGTGTTTGTGTGATGGCTAAAAAATATAATATCCCGGTGTATATTACGCCGGGTACGCTGTTGAACTGCAAGTTCAGCAAATTGAAACCTGAGCTGATCCGCACGCTGCAAAGTTTCGAAACCTATACTGTAGGCAGCCTAAACGTTACTGCATTTCCAAAAGTACACGACGCCGCCGAACCGCATAGCTTTATTGTGAGATGCGGTCACACCAAAGTGGGCATTTTTACAGACCTTGGGGTAGTATGTGAGCAACTGATTCATCATTTTAAACAATGTGATGCTGCTTTCCTGGAAGCGAACTACGATGAGGATATGCTCCGTCAGGGCGGTTACCCGATTTTCTTAAAAAAACGCATTAGCGGTGGCGAGGGTCACCTCTCCAACAAACAAGCTCTGGCTTTGTTCCTTGAACATAAACCCAGAAACCTGTCGCACCTGATTCTTGCGCACCTCTCAAAAGACAATAATTCACCAGAGTTGGTGCAGCAGTTATTTGCCCCCCATGCTTCAGGCACAAAGATTATTGTCGCCTCCCGATTTGCAGAGACACCGGTTTTCAGCATCAAAGGACTACTGCCTTTACCGATTCCAGTACAACTGCAGATGCATATTTCTTAATGCATCAAATACGTCGTTGAATCTTAACCTTAAGAATTATACATCGTTGAAGTCGTTAAAATAACACTCGATTAGTCAATCGTTTGGAATCCCCTGATTCTAGGATAGATCTGATCAGCCGCTCATTTTCTGGTGTTTGCTTGGTCACAACGACAGAATCGACTGAAAATGCAAACAAGGCCTCATCTACCGACAATGTTCCTTCAGCTGAATCTTTACGGCCATTAAATGGAAATGTATCTGGTCCGCGTTGACACTGGCTGTTTAAATTAATTCTGCCAACCTGGTTGGCTAGCGTATCGATTATAACAGAAACCGCGTCTGTATCCTGACTAAAAATGCTTACTTGCTGACCAAACCGTGAGTTGGTTACATATTCAATAGGCTCAGCTAATGACGAAAACGCAACAACAGGGATTACCGGCCCAAACTGTTCCTCATGATATATCTTCATTTGATCATTTACAGGATATAGTGCTGTAGGATGCACAAAGGTTCCATAAATCGCCCCTCCCCCGTCCTCCAAATTAAGAATTTCAGCTCCCTTGCTTGTTGCATCATCAATACATTCCTTTAGGTAAGAAGGTTTTTCAGGTTCTGCCAAGGGAGTAATGGTAACCCCATTTTGCCAGGGCATTCCCATCTTTAGGTCTTTTAACGCTTCTACTAATAGTTTATTGAACTCATCAACAATTTCCTGATCAACAAATAGCACCTTTATCGCGGTACACCTTTGTCCGTTAAAAGTTAAAGTTCCTACAATACACTCTTTTACTGCTTGATGTAAATCGGCATCAGGTAAAATAATTGCAGCATTTTTCGCATCCAATCCTAAAACAGATTTTAACCGGTTTGATCTAGGGTGCATTTTTTTCAAACTATCAGCCACCCTGCTCGAACCAATCAGCGCGAGCACGTCAATTTTACCACTTTCCATAAGAGTTGGAACTATATCACGTCCCCTGCCATAAACAGTATTTACAACCCCTTTTGGGAAACATTTCGCAAAAGCATCCAATAATGGCTCAAATAATAAGGTCCCATGTTTAGGTGGTTTGAATAATATCGTATTTCCCATAATTAGTGCGGGGATCAACGTGGTGAAAGTTTCATTTAAAGGGTAGTTAAATGGTCCCATACACAAAACAACACCATGAGGAAGTTTCTTGGTCTGGCCAATAAAGTGTTGCGTAACCGTAAATGCATTTGAGGTGTTGTAAAGTTCTTTCGCGGCACGGATCGTTTCATTTGTGTAGTCTATGGTCCTGTCAAACTCCTTCTCTGCATCAGTAACAGTTTTTCCAATTTCCCAAACTATTAGTTTCACGATTTCCGACTTTCGCTTCATCATCTCAACAATAAAATCATTAAGATGCTCAATCCTGTCATGAATATGCATTGCAGGCCATTCGCCTCGTCCTCCACCAAAAGCATATACAGCAGCATCCAGTGCTTCTTTGGTCTCATTAATGGTCCCTAAGGGATAACTGCCAATCTGTATATTTTTAATCTTATTACTTTCCTTATCAGCAATCAGGATAGGAGAGAAAACTTCATGAAATGGACCGTCCCATTTACGTAATTCACCATTAATTAGAATTCTTTTCTGGTGTACTTGACTATGTATCTTAACAACATCAGGAATTTCATCCTGACTTAGAAATAGTTCCTTCAAAGCTAGTTGCGCAGTAGAGAAACTCTCATCACTTATTTCATAATTTTTAAGCATATCTCATTTAATTAGATAAAAGATATATTTTCATTAGAAAGCGTTGTAAAGCAGCCTACACAGCATTATTCATTTACGTGTACTAAACAGTTATTTTCAACGACCGAATAAGTTCCTCCATTAAAACTCAAAATTATATATAGCTTCCATAATTGTCTTCTTATTCCATTGTTTAATTTCTGTCCTTCCCTTATGAGTTTTTCCTTCGACATGCACTACACCTGTTTCTGAAAACAGTTTGCATAAGCTGAAGAATCAAAGCTGTCTTGTACTTTAACTAAATTCGTTACTATAATCGGTATATTTATAATTTATTATTTTTAATCGTCAACTTTTAAATGGTCGGTACCGTTCCGCCATCTATCACGTATTTGTGCCAGTTAAATAACCTGCTCTTGGAGAAACCAGAAACCCACAAATTTTGCCACATCTTTCGGTTCTGCCAGTCTCCCAAAGGGAATACCACTCAATGTATTAGTGCAGGCTCTTTTGAAGGCCTCCTTAGCGGGCGATTAATAATTTTGGAGTCTGGATGTCAAAATAGTAAACACGCTACACATTCTTAATTCA
>NZ_JAZQNU010000087.1:0-12931 GCF_045627485.1 Pedobacter sp.
CAGAGAGAAAAGATCGTTGGGTTACTCCACCCAGGTTGTACAAGCCGAAGAACTGAACGAGAACAAACAGAATAATGTGGTGAATGCCTTGCAGGGAAAGGTTGCAGGGGTAACCATATCCAGCACTGGTGGCGCACCAGGGCAGGGTGCCTCGATACAAATAAGAGGCATCAACTCCCTTGATCCGAACAGGAGCAATGAACCTTTATTTGTGATTGATGGGGTAATAATTGATAATTCGACATCGCTCGTTGGCGATCAGGCAGATTTACGAGGAATGTCAAACCGTAGTGCCGACATCAATCCACAGGATATAGAAACCATCAACGTATTAAAAGGTGGCGCTGCTACAGCGCTTTATGGTCTCAGGGGTTCTAATGGTGTTGTGGTGATTACCACCAAATCAGGGCAGGCCGGCGTGCTCAGGATCAATGTAAGCAGTACCACCGGTATAGACGAAGTAAACCGCTTCCCTAAAGTGCAAAAGGTCTATACCCAGGGTTTTGGCGGTGTGTACGATCCGACCAGCTTTTTTCCTAACTGGGGTCCTACGGTAGCGGAGGCCAAAGCCATTGATCCCACACACCCCGACAAACTATTTGATGTTTTTGATGAGGCTTATCAAACGGGCTGGCAGACTAAAAATAACCTGAGCGTATCTGGTGGTACAGAAAAAGTGGTTTACTCCAGTACCTTTTCTTATTTTAAACAGGATGGTACCATTCCTTACACCGACTACCAGAACATCAGTGGTAAGTTGGGTGCCCAGGTTAAATTCAGTGATAAATTCCAGACCGGCGCCAGTTTAAATTATATTAATTCAGGCGGTCACCGTTATAACGCTGATCGTTTTAATGAAAATATCAGTTACTGGTCGTCTAGGTGGAGCATGAAAGATTTTCTGACCCCAGAGGGCACCATGAATTCTTATGGTAATGATAACCCGCTTTACGGGCCATATACCAATAAATTTAAAGACGATGTGAACCGTGTTATCGGTAACATTAACTTCAATTATCAACCGTTAAACTGGTTGAACCTCACTTATCGTGCTGGGGTAGATACATATACCGATAAACGGGAACGCTGGGCCCCAGGTCCGAAAGGTGTTGAAAATGAAAGAATATTTACAGATAATGGCGGTGGTTTTATCTACGATTATAATACAAACAGCAGAATCATCACTTCCACTTTCATTGCAGCGGCAGATGCCAAACTAACTGATGATATTAAAGGAGTTTTGCGTGTTGGTCATGATCTATCGGACAGTAAAAATTCTACCGTAACGGTAACCGGTGATACGCTTGCGGTATATAATAACTTCAATATTGCCAATGCCAGGGTGGTGCGAGGTAGGAACGACCTCAACAAATACCGGTTGATGGGATTATTCGGCGAGTTATCTCTCGACTATAAAAACTATCTTTTTCTCACCTTAACCGGCAGGAATGATTGGACATCATCCTTGTTGTCGCCCAACAACTCTTTCTTTTATCCTTCGGCAAGTATATCCTATGTTTTTTCAGATCATCTTAAATTACCGGCAATCATAAATTTCGCAAAGGCCAGGTTCTCTTATGCTAAAATTGGTAAAGACGCTGCAGCCTATGCTTATTCTACGGGTTTTACTAATTATCAGTCTTTAGGCAATGGCTTAACTGGTTATACTAAGGGGCCTTTGTTAGGTGATCCAAATTTAAAACCTGAGTTTACCAACACCTATGAAGGAGGGCTGGAAATGCAGTTCTTTCAAAACAGGCTAGGTTTTGATATTTCTTATTATTATTCTTTGTCAAAAGATCAAATTATTGCCGCTGATATTTCGTCAACTACAGGTTTTGTTCAGGCTGCAGTGAACGCAGGAAGTATGAGAAATAAGGGGATTGAAATTGCACTGAGTGGCGAACCCCTCAAAACTGACGACATTACCTGGACCTTTGGTTTAACTTTTTCTGCTAACCGCAATAAAATCCTGAGTTTGCGGGAGGGACTTGATGAAATTATTCTGGCTTCGCAATTTGGCTATGCAGGGGCGACGGTGACGTCTAAAATCCTGGAGGGAAATTCCTATGGAGATTTATTTGGAACGGGCTATGCCAGGGCAAGCGGCAATTACGATGGCTACCTTATTGATAATGATGACCTTTGGTTGATTGGTGAAAACGGATTCCCAGAAAAACAAACCAACCTGCTTATTGCCAATTCTTCGCCAAAATGGATAGCAGGATTAAACACTACTTTCCGTTATAAGGATTTTACCCTTATTGCCTTATTTGATACCCGGCAAGGACAATATAAGTACAATCAATTGGACAACTTTTTCTCTGCTTTCGGTATAGCGGCCTATACACTGGATCGAAATGACCTTCGGGTATTTAATGGTGTTTCGGCAAATGGCGCTCCAAATGTCAAACAGGTATGGCTCGGACAGGGTATTGGACCCGATGGCGTAGATTACGCAGATGGTTATTACCGAAACTCCAGGTACGGGTACCGGGGTTATTCTGAAAACTTTGTTCAGGATGCTTCCTGGATCCGTTTACGGTCACTTAGTATTGCTTATAACTTGCCTCAAAGTTTACTTAGAGCAACTTTTGTTAAAAATGCCAGTGTCAGTTTAACCGGAAACAATATATGGTTACATACCAAATATAAAGGCTTCGATCCGGAAACAAGTTCTTTTAGCAGCGGTAGTAACGTGTTGGGGTTCGCCGGGTTTTCTTATCCGGCTACCCGAAGCTACCTGTTTACCTTAAATGTAGGATTTTAATGAAAAACCTGAACATGAAAAACTCAAACTTTACCATATCAGTCATCACAGGTATTATGTTGATACTTACCTTACCTGCTTGTAAAAAGTATTTTGAAGTAGGAGAGAACCCGAATCAGATTGCTGATCCTCCTATTAATACGTTACTAACCACGGTGACGTCAAAAGCTGCTTTCAGCACCTATCAGGTAGGTGACATTACCTCCTATTTCGTGCAATATTTAGCGAGTCCATCTGTTGGTGGGAGTACAGATACCTACCAGCCGACCGATTACAGTACCACCTGGAACCAGATTTACTTTACCATGGCCGATTTGAATGAAATGAAAACAAGGGCAAGGGAACAAGGGGCTACTGAACACGTAGGGGTAGCAAATCTGCTTATTGCCTATGAAATGGACCTCATTATTAATATGTGGGGAAACGGCCCCTATACGGAGGCTTTCAATCAGGAAATTTTAACGCCGAGGTATGACGACCAGGAAACTTTTTATAATAGTGCGCTTACCTTGGTAAATGAAGGCCTTGCGGAATTGAGTAGGACTGATGCTTCTGTAGGTTTAGGAAGTAGCGACGACCTGATTTATGGTGGTGATACCGAAAAATGGCTGCGTTTTGGTAATCTCATAAAAGCCAGGTTACTAAACAAGGTCTCTAAGAAATCGATATATAACCCTTCCGAGGTATTGGCTGCTGTTGACCTTTCTTTTAAAAGTAATGCTGATAACGCCGGCATGTCAAATTTTGCGGGTAATAATCCATGGGCTGATGTGGCTATTTCTAATACAAACCTTGTTTTGGACGGCTGGTTATCTGAGCAATTGGTTAATGCTTTAAATGGGACAACCTTTGGTGTGTTTGATCCGCGCATTGAAAAAATTACTGATACCACCATAGCCGGGATTTACAAGGGAACGCCGAATGGGGCTGGAAATGTGGGGCCTGCAAGCAACACGGTGAGGGATGAAAGTTACGTCAGCTTAAATTCACCTTTGTCTGGACGTACTTCTCCAGTGTATTTGGCTACCTATGCGGAACTAAAGTTTATAGAAGCCGAAGCAGCTTTTAGAAGTGGTAATACGGCAAGGGCTTACACAGCCTACAGGGAAGGTATAGTGGCAAACATGAACCAGCTTGGTGTGGCTACAGCTGCACAACAAACTTACCTGGCCAGTTCTGTAGTGGCATCAGATGCAGCAGCCCTTACCCTAAATCATATTTTTCGGCAAAAATACATTACCACTTACCTTATGCCTGAAGCCTGGGTGGATGCAAGGCGTTTCGATTACCAGTATGTGGATTTTACTTTGCCTGTCAATGCCGACCTACCTACGTTTATAAGGAGGGTAGAATACGTGGATTCGGAAAAAAGTAAAAATGGTAACAACGTGCCTCAAGTTACCTCACTTGCGGAACACTTATGGTGGGATACACCATAGCTTAAAATAAAGTTTATCCAAAAAATAAATAACAAAGAGAAATGGCGGTGATGATCCCAACCAGGTCGGCCAGCAACATGGCGCCAACTGTATAACGGGTGTTGGAAACACTTACAGAACCAAAATAAACGGCTATTACATAAAATGTGGTGTCGCTGGAACCCTGCAAAATACTAGATAAACGGCCGGCGAAGGAATCGGGCCCGTAGGTAGTCATGGTATCAATCATCATTCCTCGGGCACCACCACCACTTAAGGGTTTTATAAGGGCTGTAGGTATACCATCGATAAACCGGGAGTCTACACCTAAGGCTGTACATACGTATTTCATGCCATTAATGACCAGGTCAAAAGAACCACTGGTGCGCAATAAGCTAATCGCAATCAGCATGCCTACCAGGTAAGGGATAATTCTTACAGCGGTATCAAAGCCACCTTTAGCACCTTCAATAAAGGAATCAAAGACATTGATGTTTTTGTAAATACCACCCAATACAATAAGAAAAAAAATCAAAAGCAGGATACCGTTACTTAATATACCTGAGAATGTTTGCAATCCGCTGGTGGTTAGGCTGGTTAGGTACAACACCAGCAAGGCTATTACAAAGGAAATGCCTAACACCCATGCCAGAATAATGGGCTGCAGAACATTGATCTTTTGTTTGTAAGATACAATAAGCATGGCTGCAATGGTGGCTACAAAGGTGGCAATCATGCAGGGAATGAAAATATCTGTAGGGTTGGCTGAATTTAAAGAGGCACGGATAGCAATAATACTTACCGGAATTAAAGTCAATCCGGAGGCATGCAAGCATAAAAACATGATCTGTGCATTGGAAGCGGTATCTTTTCTTGGATTTAACTCCTGCAAACTTTCCATCGCTTTCAAACCGAAGGGGGTTGCCGCATTGTCTAGTCCAAGTAGGTTTGCAGAAAAGTTCATCACCATATGTCCTGTAGAAGGATGTCCTTTTGGGATATCAGGAAACAGTTTAGCGAAGAAGGGGCCAATTATCCTGGATAATAACCTGATACCACCCGCTTTTTCTGCAATGCTCATGAAGCCCATGAAAAGGGCCATAATACCAATTAACTTCAGGCAGATGTTTACAGCTGTCCAGCAAGTTTCAATTACACCATCCACGTGTAAGGGGTTTCCCGGGTCATCGGCTTTACCGATAATCATCCAATTGAATATTTCCGACTGTCCTAAGAAGAAGCACTTAATACTGGCTACTACAATTGCAACGATGATAAAGGCTGACCAGATTCTGCTTAATGCCATGTAAGATAAATTGTTTTAAAGGCCTAATTTATAGTTTTGATTGCGAAATTCCGTTTTTGAAGCTTATAATTATTTCTCCGTCATGGCTTAGCTGGAAGTTCGCAGGCTTATAAACATCTATTTCACCGTGGAGGATCATGCCGTTACCTTCAATAACCCGGTAAGCACCAAGATGTCTGAGGTCGCCAATGTCCTGTACGATATAACATTGGCTTACTGCTTGCCCGTAATCTATAGGCTCTTCTTCATAACACAACCCCATACTTATTTGCGCCCCTTCATAGACAAGGTTATTGAGAAGGAGATGAAATATTTCTTTATTGTTTTTCGGAATGGCTTGATAAACGTCTAATGTATTTTTGAGGTAACTTTTTCTGATGATGGACATAAGTCCGCTGAATATGGAGAGGAAGTAATACTTTCTGATTTGCTGTTTATCTTCATCGCCGTGTAGCCCGCCTGCCTCAATTAATATGGTAGACATACCCGCGGCCTGAAAGTTATCGCCGAAAGCGCGTTGTTCATATTCATCGTCAAACAGGCCTATTTGCTGCGGAAGCAGGGGGTTAAGCTGTTCAAAGATGTCGGCAATTACAAGCATGGCATCTCTGCGTGTCTCATTGATGTCGAGCACCTCATTGTAAGCCGGCGCTAAAAATGATAGGGTAGCGGGTTTGCCTGTTTTCTTTACACTCCATAAGGTCGACTGGTCGTGAAGATTGAAACCAAACGCAGGCTTGATCTGTTCGCGGATGCTTTTCAGCAACCGGCCTTCTGGTGTTACAGTTTGCAGGTAATCGCGGTTGATGTCGATCTTTTGTGCATTTCTGCGGCTAAACATTTCAGCACCATCAGGATTTATCATGGGCAAAACATGAAGGGTGCAAGCTTGCTCCAGCTCCATGGCTACAGCCTTGAACTCGGGGCATTGCAGAAAGTTGAAAAGATCGAACAAAGCCATGGTGCCTGTAGCTTCATCGCCGTGCATCTGGCTCCAAAGAAAAATGTCAATGGGGCCGTGGCCCCATTGAATTAATTGTATTGACCGTCTCTGGTGAGAAAGGCCCACCTCGGTTTTTCGAAACTCGGCAGGCAGTAGCTCCAGTAGTTTGACCACTGTAGCATGTTTTACAAACCGGTTGGTCAATTCTTTAGTTAAAAACTGGTTGTATGCTCTTAAAATGTGGTCAACCTGCATATTATGGTAATTCGTCTGTAAGATCAAAACCCCAGGTTGTACCTTTTTCCGAAGCAGGAATTCCACCAACCATCCAAACTGGTGCTTTAGCACCCTTCAGGTAATGGTCAAAAAACTGCTGTTCCCTTATTTGTATGTCTTTTCTGTTTTGGCGTAAGATAAGGTTATGTGCTTCGTTATTATAATTCAGCAACCATGATGGTTTACCTAATCTTTTTAACCCGGTGAACAATTCGATACCCTGGTACCATGGCACAGCTCCGTCGGCATCGTTAGCCATAATAGCCAGCGGTGTATTTACTTTAGGCAAATAAAACAACGGGGAGTTCTCGATATACAACTCTGGTTTTTCCCATAGGGTAGCGCCAATTCTGCTTTGGGTTTTCTCATACTGGAACTGTCTGTTCATGCCACTATCCCAACGGATACCGCCATAGGCAGAAGTCATATTGGCAACAGGTGCACCAGCCCATGCGGCTGCATACATATCAGTTTGCGTAATCAGGTAAGCAACTTGGTAACCACCCCAGCTTTGTCCCTGTATGCCTATTTTTTTGCCATCAACCCATGGGTTTTTCTTTAATGCCTCTACACCTGAATTGATATATTCAACAGCAGATCTTCCTGGATAGCCTGTTTCATAACTGATATCAGGAGCGAACACCAGGTAGCCATTACTTACAAAAAATGGAATGTTTAACCTCGATGGTGTAGGCGCAGGGGCTTGATAGTTATATAAACCGTCAGAAAGTTTCTCATAGAAATACGCAATCATCGGGTATTTTTTATTCGGATCGAAGTTTTCAGGTTTATACAAAATACCTTCTGCAGCAAAGCCTTTTGGTGTAGTCCATTTTACCAGTTCTGCGGTACCCCAGTTATAATTTTGTTGCTGCGGATTTGTTGCACTAAGTTTAACTTCTGTTTTTAAGTCAACTGTGGTAAAAACGTCAGGAGATTTTGTGTAGTTACCTTTGTCATACAAGTAGCGGTTCTCTTCTTTGGCTTTTACCAATGATGAATATTTATATGGCCCCATCACCACTAATTCAGGAGTCTTGCTGTCGTATAAGCTTTTTTTGAAAAAACCATTTTCCTTGGTTACATTGTTAAAAGCGTTAATAAATAGCTGTTCCTTTTTAGGAATAAAACGCTCGTCCTTGGATAATTCATCATATCGGAAAGTGATGTTGTTTTTTCGGCCATAACCATCAGTTATATTTTTCGGTGTCGATTTGCCATCTGGCGAAAAGGACCAGATATCGTATCGATCGTATAGGAGTACTGCTTTATCGTCCTCTGTCCAACCAGCAACACCATAAGGTGAGGGATCTGCAGGCACATCATTAAGCTCATCGGCAAACTTTACCGCCATGCCTTTGGTGAGTGGAATCAGTTTTCCTGTTTCAATGATATAACTGTACCAACCTGCATTTTTTTTGTCGTAAAAAAGGATATACTTACCGCCTGGTGAGGCCAAAGCTGAACCATTTAAACTTTCCATGATTTTTTTACGGGCGCCTGTATTAACATCCACAAGGTAATAATCGCGTGCCGGTGAACCGCTCCATTGAATGGCGATACGGTTTCCATAGTCTGTGGAGGCTAGTACCCAGTCTGCATCACCTTCGTTCAGGATGGTTGCCTCGGGAAGTTTAACATCTGTTAATGGAATAATTTGTGGATCAGTGTTGAAGATATCTATGACACTGAGGTAACTTTTCTTAGCTTCTCTATCTGCATTTTTGAGCTGCATTGGTTGCAGATAATCGTCTTTATACCCCCAAATGTCAAGCTTTGCATGTTCAAATTCTACCAGGGTGGTGTCTTTTGGTTTTTTAATTGGCGCAATTCCAAAGAACAACCTGTCGCCATTTTTGCTGAATGTTAGTTTTCCATCTCCGCTGATACCCCAGTTAGCTGGCATTCCAGGAAAATCTCTTTCAACCAATACTTGGGCTGTATCTAGGGTCACGGTGTTGTAGTAAATGTTATAGTCTTTCACCTGGGCTTTCTCCGGACCGGTTTCGCCTATAAACACAAGGTTTTCATTTTCTTCATCGAATAGGAAACTTTTGAAGGTTCCCTTCTTCGAAACCAAAGTTTTCGTGGTGCCTTTTTCTGCATTAAATAAGAACACACCTGCTGGCACAGTTTTATCAGTTTTAGACCCTGAACTTGCCATGGCTAAAAGTTTTCCGTCTTTGCTAAGCGCATATTCGGTCACAAATTTAAACCTGCGTTCTACACCTGTAGTTAGGTTTTTAAATACAAGTTCTGTCCCCTCTGAAGCTGGTTTTTTGACGTCAATAGGAGTGGTTGCAGCTGGCTTTTTTGTCGTGTCAACAGGTTTGTCCAATTGGTAGACAATAACATCACCACTTAATTCTGGAACCTGGAATGATTTTACTTGTGGTATTTTTGTAACTGCCATTGTAGTCAGGTTTAAAATACCCAATGTGTCTTTGGTCAGATCTTCCGGTTTCTTTTTTTTGATTTTGGCTAGCCTGACGTCCTTGTATAAAGGCTTGATTAGAAAGGAAGCATATTTAGCAGTTTTGGTGAACTTAACCTGTTCGCCCCTTGGAATTTCCTTTTTTGTATTGCTCGTAAAGTTGTGAAAATACAATTTACCGTCGCCTTCCTGGAGGAGTATGTTATAAGCACCCCATTGGCCGTCATCAGAAAGGTATTTAATACCTATATTTTCCCAGGTGTCGTAAACACTGTGGTCTATGGGCTTTTTTTGAGCATAACTGATGCTTGTTAATAAGAAAAGGAAAAGAAAGAGGTTTTTTTGCATGGATTTTAGAGGTTTAGATACTTGAACGCTAAAAATACAATTTTTACATCGCAGTTAAAACGAAAAAAGTGCCCCATAAAGGCACTTTTTTCGTTACATTAAGAAGAGGGTTAAAAGATTATTTGTTCTTTTTAGCCTGTATTTTTGTTTGTTGCTGTTGTCTCATGTAATCATCTAAACGTGACTGAAACTTGCTTTTCTTTTTCTCTTCTTTTGGTTTGGCTTTATTCTCTTTTAGAATGGCATGGATCTTATCATCGTTTACCATTTTTTTAATCAGGAACTGCTGACCAAAGGTTAGCATGTTCGCCAGGAAGTAATAGTAGTTCAAACCAGCAGGATAATCGTTTAGCACACCTAAGAAAATGATCGGCATGATGTAACCAATGTATTTCATTTGTCCGGTTGCACCAGATATCTGATTATTGTAATAGGTGTAGATTAACGTAGAGATGGTCATCAATACACACATTAAACTTAAGTGATCACCAATAAATGGAATGTTAAAACCGAATTTTATGAATTCATCATAGGTCGATAGATCATGCATCCATAGGAAGCTTTTTCCTCTTAATTCAAATAAATTTGGAAAGAAGAAGAAGAAGGCCATTACGATTGGTAATTGTAATACCATTGGTAAACAACCCCCTAATGGATTTACACCTACTTGTTTATAAAGCTTCAAGTATTCCTGTTGCAGAAGTGTAGGGTTATCTTCGCCAACTTTGGCTTTTATTTCGTCCATCTCTGGTTTCAGGATTCTCATTTTAGCCATGGAAACGTATGACTTGTAAGTTAGCGGCGATAAAACCACTTTTAACAAAATCGTTAATACTAAAATGATTAGTCCATAATTCCATCCAAAACCTTCTAAGAAGTTAAATACAGGAAGAACCACAAAACGGTTGATGTATTTAATAGGCCAGTAACCCATTTCTACCAACTTTTCAATCTCATGTCCCTGACTTTTTAATGCGCTGAACTTGTTAGTTCCGAAATAGAAAGTCATCTCATAATTTTGCGATGCCAGCTGATTAAAAGGTAACTGCATATTTGCGCCGTACCACTTAACCATACCTGGTTCTGTGCTCACCCTAACTTCCAGGTTTCCTTTTTCAAAGCCGCCTTTAGGAATTAACACACCTGAGAAGAAGTGTTCCTTAAAGGCTATCCATTCGATTTTACCTTCATTTAGTTCTTCTTTGGCATCTTTATCAGTACCAATGTGATCAGGTGTTTTATCTACGTATTTATAGTAAGGTGCAGAGTAACGTTGTTCGTTTGCTAAAGATTTTTCCTGCTGTAACAATACTGCATCCCAGTTTAGGGAGATGGTGTTACCTTGAATTACCTGGTTCAAACCATTTAGGGTAATATTGAAATCAATATTATTACTATTTGGTCTTAGGTTATAAATATAATCTAAATATTTTCCAGGGCCATAGGTGGCACGCATGGTCATCGTTGAATCGGATGATTTATTAGCTGCAAAATATAAATCATTTGTATTTACAATTTTGCCACCGATATTTAGGTTTAAACCAAATTTATTCTGGTCGCCTTGAAATAAAATTAGAGGCCCTCCTGTATATGTTTTCTCATTTTTGATTTCTACTGAAAGTAGTTTACCACCTTTGTTGGTGAAAGTCAACTTTAATTTGTCGTTTTCAAGAACACTAGTCGTTTGCTCACCAGTGATGTTAGCTCCAAACGGGCCTTTCAAAGCTGTAGAATCTAAAGCAGGAGCAGTGGCAGCAAGGGGAGCAGCAATGCTGTCAGGTATTACACCTGCTTTTCTTGCTGAATCTGCTGAGATCCGTTGTTGTTCTTTTTTAATTTCAGCCTCACTTGGCTTGAAAAAATAAAAAGAACCCGCAAAAACGATCATGATCAGGAACAGCCCTGTAAATGTATTTCTATCCATTATAATAATTTAAACGCTTATTTGTTTGTTTTCTTCTTCGCATACTCCATTGCAGCGGCGACAAATTTAACAAAAAGTGGGTGAGGATTCGCTACTGTTGATTTTAATTCCGGGTGAAATTGCGCACCTAAGAAGAACGGGTGGTTTTTTAACTCAATAATCTCAACCAAATGATTGTCTGGATTAGTCCCAGTAGCAATCATGCCAGCTTCTTCATATTGTTTTAAATAGGTATTGTTGAATTCGTAGCGATGTCTGTGACGTTCGGTGATATGAGCTTTGCCATAAGCAGCATAAGCTTTAGAGCCTTTTTTAAGGTCGCATGGGTAAGAGCCTAAACGCATGGTTCCACCTTTATTTGTTACTTTCTTCTGATCCTCCATCATATTGATCACAGGATGAGGTGTATCTTCGTCGATTTCAGTAGTATTTGCGTCTTTTAAACCTAATACGTTACGGCCATATTCGATCATGGCACATTGCATTCCTAAACAGATTCCAAAAAAAGGAATGTTGTTTTCCCTAACATAACGTATGGTATCTATTTTACCCTCAATACCACGGCTACCAAAACCAGGTGCCACTAACACGCCATCAAGATGTCCAAGTTTTTCCGCGGCATTATCCGGGTAAATGCTTTCAGAAGGGATATATTCTATCCTCACCTTACATTCGTTGGTAGCACCCGCATGGATGAAAGATTCGATGATCGATTTATAAGCATCAGGAAGCTCAACATATTTTCCTACCAGCCCGACGGTTACCTCTGCTGTAGGATTTTTAAGTCTGCCTAAGAAATCTTTCCAGAGCTCCATATTTGGCTCGTTTTTCTGTGGCAACTTTAACTTACTTAATACCGTTTTATCCAGTTGTTCCTTAATCATCAATAAAGGAACACTATAAATGGTTTTTGCATCCATAGACTCGATTACCGCGTTAATATTTACGTTACAGAACAATGCGATTTTTTTGCGAATATCTGGTGTAAGGTGATGTTCGGTACGACATACTAAAATATCAGGTTGAATACCGTATTCTAATAAGGTTTTAACAGAGTGCTGTGTTGGTTTTGTTTTTAACTCTCCTGCTGCAGCTAGGTATGGTATTAATGTTAGGTGTATAACGATTGCATTATTAGCACCTTCTTCCCATTTAAACTGACGAACAGCTTCAATAAATGGTAAAGATTCAATATCACCTACAGTACCACCAAGTTCAGTAATAACGATATCAAAATCGCCACTCTCACCCAGGATACGCATATTACGTTTGATCTCATCAGTAATATGTGGAATCACCTGTACGGTTTTACCTAAATAATCGCCTTGACGTTCTTTATTAATTACATTCTGATAGATACGGCCTGTGGTAATGTTATTGGCCTGCGAGGTTGGTACATTAAGGAAGCGCTCATAATGGCCCAGGTCAAGGTCTGTTTCCGCTCCATCTTCTGTTACGTAACATTCACCGTGTTCATATGGATTTAGGGTTCCAGGATCGATATTAATATAG
>NZ_JAZQNU010000088.1:0-36327 GCF_045627485.1 Pedobacter sp.
ATACCCCACCAGGTTACGAAAAGAACACGACAGAAAAGTACCCCGTTTTATATTTATTACATGGAGGAGGAGAAGATGAGCGGGGATGGGGAATGCAGGGAAAGACTGACCTGGTGATGGACAACCTTATTGACCAAAAGAAAGCAAAGCCAATGTTGGTGGTCATGATGGACGGAAACGTAGGAGCCGGTGGCTTTGATGCACGATCGCTGCAAGCTTTCGACAGGGAACTAAAATCGCTTATTCCATTTGTAGAAGCTAATTATCGTGCAGAAAACACGGCAGGTAGCAGAGCATTAGCAGGTTTATCCATGGGCGGAATTCAAACGCTACATTCAGGAATCAGAAACACAGATATGTTCTCCCACCTCGGTGTATTTAGCTCGGGATGGTTCGCTGATCGGAACGATTTGAGTGGTCCTGAATATAAATTCATTGGAGAAAACTATAATACAATTAATAGTAACCTGAAGTCACTCTGGATAGCGATGGGAGGAAAAGAAGATATTGCTTATAACAATTGTAAAGTCATGCTTTCCAAATTTGATGAACTCAAGTTAAAGTATACCTATTCAGAATATCCTGGAGGCCATACCTGGCCGGTTTGGCGTAATAACCTCTATAACTTTGCGCAAGTATTATTTAAATAAGCGCAATAATTTTAAAGATCATAGCCTTAGGGTGATTTGCGCAATCACTATTAATGTCAATATAACCAAATTGAATGAGTATTTACACGAGAATTTTTCTAATCACGCTCCCATTACTAAGTTTCTTAAGCCTTCAAGCCCAGACTGAACAGCACAGGCAACCCGCTGAATCTTCTTTTAAACTCTGGTATGATAAGCCTTCTGGTAAAGTGTGGGAAAATGCGATGCCAATAGGAAATGGACGGTTAGGTGCCATGGTTTATGGGAATGTTGAAATGGAAACAATCCAGCTAAATGAACATACACTTTGGAGTGGAGGTCCCAATAGAAATGATAATGCCCTGTTGCTGGATTCAATGGAAGTCATTAGAAATTTAATATTTAATGGTAAACAAAAGCAGGCTGAACAGCTAGCCAACAAGGTGATGATCAGCAAACAATCGCATGGCCAGATGTTTGGTCCGGCAGGAGAAATCCATTTGTCATTCCCGGGGCACCATAATTACACTAATTACTATAGAGAACTGGACCTGGAAAGCGCCGTGACCAAAACGTCCTATGTTGTTGATGGTGTTCAATATAACAGGGAGGTCATTGCCTCTTTTCCTGATCGGGTGATTGCCATCCATTTAACAGCTAATAATGCAGGCCGCATTTCATTTACTGCTTCTTTTTCATCGCCACAGCCCAAAGTCACACTTAACACTCCTACTGCAAATCAACTAATATTTACGGGCACTACTATAGATCATGAGGGGGTGGAGGGAAAGGTGCGCTATAAGGGAATTGCGGAGATTAAACCTAAGGGTGGATCTTTATCTTCAACAGATACCACCATCACCGTTAAAGACGCAAATTCAGTAACCATTTATATTTCAATTGCTACGAATTTTAATAATTACCAGGACATCAGTGGTGATGAACATGAGCGAGCGGCTTCCTATTTGGTTAAAGCCCGGCGAAAGAATTTTAAGAAAATCCTTAAAAAACACGTTTTGGCTTACCAAAAATACTACAAACGTGTAGAATTAAACCTGGGTAATACAGAAGCTGAAAAATTACCTACGGATGTGCGCTTAAAAAACTTCAGCTCGGTCCACGATCCACAGTTCGCAGCGCTTTATTATCAGTTCGGTCGTTATCTGCTGATTTCTTCCTCTCAACCTGGTGGGCAACCCGCAAACTTGCAGGGTATATGGAATAGAAGCTTAAAGCCCGCTTGGGATAGCAAATATACGATCAATATCAATGCACAAATGAACTACTGGCCTGCAGAGAAAACTAACCTCTCCGAACTCCACGAACCTTTTATCCGGATGGTCAAGGAACTTGCGCTCACCGGTCAAAAAACGGCTAAAGATATGTATGGAGCAGGAGGGTGGGTGGCTCATCACAATACCGATATCTGGAGAACCACTGGTGCAGTAGACGGGGCGTTTTGGGGAGCCTGGAGTCACGGGGGTGGCTGGACCAGTCAGCACCTTTGGGAGCATTACCTCTACAGTGGTGACAAGAAATTTTTAAAAGAAATATACCCTATACTGAAAGGAGCGGCGCAATTTTATGTCGACATACTCGTAACACATCCAAAACATGGCTACCTGATCGTTAATCCAGACCAGTCGCCAGAAAATGCACCTCAGGCCCATCAAGGATCATCATTAGATGCTGGTGTCACCATGACTAACCAAATTGTATTTGATGTTTTCGGTTCTGCCATCAAGGCAGCCCAAATATTGAATAAAGATCAGGCTTTTCTCAATACATTAGTTGAAACACGCAACCGCCTGGCACCTATGCATATTGGTCAATTTGGCCAGGTGCAGGAGTGGCTGGCGGATATTGATGACCCTCAAGACAAGCATCGGCATGTATCTCATTTGTATGGGCTTTTTCCATCTAATCAAATTTCAGCCTATCGCACGCCGGCGCTTTTTAATGCAGCCAGGAACACACTGCTTCAAAGAGGCGACTTGTCTACAGGATGGAGCATGGGTTGGAAAGTGAACTGGTGGGCCAGAATGCAAGACGGTAATCATGCTTATAAATTAATACAAAATCAATTGACACCGCTGGGGGTAAATAAAGATGGGGGCGGCACTTATAACAACCTTTTTGATGCGCATCCGCCATTTCAGATTGACGGTAATTTCGGCTGTACTTCCGGCATCACGGAAATGTTGATGCAAAGTGCAGATGGTGCTGTTCATTTACTTCCTGCCTTACCGGATGCCTGGAAGCCCTATGGGTCTATCAGTGGGATCAGGGCATTAGGAGGCTTTGAGCTAGTAAACATGCAATGGAAAGATGGGCGTGTAATTAAATTAGAGGTGAAATCAAACCTTGGTGGCAATTTACGCTTAAGGTTACCGAATGCGCTTAAACAGCATAAAGGAGTGCTAACACTTGCTGCCGGACAAAACACCAACCCTTTTTATCAATTAACCGCCACCCCGGCAGCTGTAATTTCGCCTAAAGCAACGCTTACCGATGCCCCAATGATAGATACCCTGTTGTTTGATGTGCCCACTGTTGCTGGCAAAACCTATTCATTCTACACCCAATAATATGTTTTACTTATTTATTCTACAATTAATTAAACATGAAAATAAAGCTAGCCATCTCCTTATTGCTATCCTGTTCATGGATAGCTGTATCACATCAGGTCTTCGGACAAGCTCCCAGAGGGCCACAAATTGTGTCACCGCAAGTTCACGCCGATCGTAAGGTAACTTTCAAGTACCTGGCACCCAAGGCAAATGAAGTCAAATTGAATGGACAGTTTACCCAGGGGGATGTGCAAATGACTAAAGATGCAGAAGGTATCTGGAGTGTTACCCTAGGGCCGGTAATACCCGACATTTACCCTTATAACTTCCGTGTGGATGGGGTGTCGGTGATGGACCCCGCCAATGCCGAATTTTTCCCAAATGAGCGTTTCAAAGGTAGTATTCTTGATGTACCTAGCGAAAAACCGCTCGTACATGCGGCAACCAATGTGCCGCATGGAACTGTATCTTATACTTATTACCCTTCTATAGGAGAAAGCACAGGTTCTTTGCTTGTCTATACGCCACCAGGATATGAGAAAAATTCAGCTAAGAAATATCCCGTTTTTTACCTGATCAGTGGCACTACCGATACCGAAGAAACCTTTTTTAAAGTCGGCCGTATCAATTTTATCTTAGATAACCTGATCGCAGAAGGAAAAGCAGTTCCTATGATCGTGGTGATGCCCTATGGTAATCCCGCCGCCAGAATAGCTGAACAAAAAGGAGAACCGAAGCCTTCTGACCTGATCTCCCGGGAGGGTAGTGATGCAATAAATCGGTCTAAAATGTTTGAAACAGATTTGATCACCAAAGTTATTCCTTTCATTGAAACAAACTATAGGGCCATTAGTAATCGGACTTCTCGTGCTGTGGGGGGCTTTTCCAGAGGAGGGGGCCAAACCTTACGTGCGGGTTTTGGCAACATGGATCAGTTCGCCTGGATTTGCTGTTATAGCGCTTACTTGTCCACACCAGAAATGGAAACAAAATTTCAGCATATTTACACCAATCCAGATCAAACCAATAAAGATCTGAAGCTTTTGTGGGTCAGTGTAGGTAATCAAGATTTTTTGTATGACCAGACCGTAACTTTCATCGACTTTTTAAAAGCGAAGCGAGTGAATCATAAGCAACTGATCACTGATGGGGGGCACACCTGGATGAACGTTAAAACCTACTTTGCTGAGACCGCGCAACTTCTATTTAAATAAATCGTCATGAAAAAATATCTCTATTTATTAGCTGTAATTGCAATATTATTATCAAACACGGTGTTAGCTCAGCGTGCGCCTGGCCTGAACTCACCAGACCTGAAACCTGATCAAAAGGTTACCTTTTATTATTACTCCCGCACCGCAAAGCAGGTAACACTGAATGGTGAGTTTCTAAAGGACCCCGTGCCAATGACCAAAGACACATCAGGGGTATGGAGTGTAACAGTGGGTCCGGTAAAGCCCGATGTTTATCCCTATTTTTTCAATGTAGACAATGTACAAATCTCTGACCCTAATAACACACATCTTTTTGCCAATGAGCGTTTCAAAAGAAGCATCCTCGATGTTCATGGACCTTCGCCGCTTGTCCATTCCTTACAAAATGTTCCGCACGGAAAAATAGATTATCGTTATTACCATTCTGTTACCCTGGATACCCTTCGCCGCGTTCTTGTCTACACACCTCCCGGATTCGATCCGGCGGGTAAAATAAAATATCCGGTGCTCTACCTCATTCATGGAGGTTCTGATACAGAAGAAACCTGGACCAAAGTAGGGCGTGCAAACTTTATCGCTGATAATCTGATCGCGGCAAAAAAAGCAACCCCGATGATTATCGTGATGCCCTATGGAAATGTGCGTCCCAACCAAATGTCTGATTTCACTAATGATGTGGTAAAAGATGTGGTACCCTTTATCGAAGATAACTACCCTGTAATTAAAGATCGTAAAAGCAGGGCGATTGCCGGATTTTCCGTAGGTGGTGGTCAGACGTTAAATATTGGGCTCACCAATACCGATACTTTTGCAAACATAGCCTCTTATGCCCCATATACGGCTACCGAAGAGTTTAAAAAGAACTTTTCCAGTTGGTCGCCTGATGCGAAGCAGCTCAATGACAAACTAAAACTATTTACCATTAGCGTGGGCACAGACGATTTTCTGTATGAAAGTGTTAAGCAAAACATCGCCATGTTTACAGAAAAAGGCCTTGATCTAAAAACTTATATCGTGCCAGGTGGACATAGCTGGATGAATTGTAAGTTGTTTTTAGCCACGACGCTAAAGGAAATATTCAAATAGCCAATAATCAACCTACCCGAACCTAAAACCTAATCAAATGATATTAAAGAGTTTAACAATTGCCATTGCGAGCATGTTGCTGACCGGAATCAGCAATGCACAAACCGCCGCCAACATTCTCGATGATTTTAAACCATCCACTTTAAACCAACCTGGACAGCAATATCCACAGGTCAATTCGCAAGGATATGCACGTTTCCAGATACTGGCACCACAGGCAAAATCTATTGTAGTTAGCCTTGGCCTGGGCGGAACTTCAGGTGGCACACCACTAAAAAAGGTTAGCGATAGTCTTTGGACTGGAACCACAGCCGGCCCCATGGAAGAAGGATTCCACTATTACCACCTTACGGTTGACGGTGGGGTTTTTAATGACCCCGGTGCTTTGAATTTTTATGGTTCAACACGTTGGGAAAGCGGCATTGAAATACCGGCACACGATCAGGACTTTTATGCCCTGAAAGATGTTCCACATGGACATGTACACCAGGTGCTTTTTCCTTCTAAGAGCACGAATAATTCACCACGCGCTTTTGTTTACACCCCACCGGGCTATGAAAAGGAACAACAAAAACGCTATCCGGTCTTATACCTACAGCACGGCTGGGGCGAAGATGAAACCGCCTGGATTAACCAGGGCCGCGCTAACTTGATTATGGACAACCTGATCGCCGAAGGTAAAACCAAGCCATTCATTATCGTAATGACCTATGGGATGACAAATGTAATCAGACCAAGGGTTGGAGGACTTCGTAGTTTTAATATTAAACCCTTTCAAACTGTGCTGCTGGACGAACTGATCCCTTATGTAGATGCTAATTTTCGAACCCTGGCTAATCAGGATAATCGCGCCTTGGCCGGACTTTCTATGGGCGGATTCGAAACCCACACCATTACACTTGCCCGTCCAGACGTATTTTCCTATTATGGTTTATTGAGTGGCGGCACCTATAAACCAGAGGAAATAAAAGATAAATCCAAAGTGAAACTGATCTTCATGAGTTCCGGCAGTTTTGAAAATCCAGATGGGGTAACTAAAGCTGCTGAAGCATTGAAGGCAACGGGGCTCAATGCAGTGTCCTTCGTGTCCCAGAATACACGTCATGAGTTTCAAACCTGGCGCCGCAGCCTTCAGGTACTTGCACCGATGTTGTTTAAAGATTAAACCGACAGATATGAACTGCATTAAATTAATCATACTTTTTTCAGTATTCTTTCTTTGTGGTGACACATCAGCCCAACAGAGGAATCAAAACAGAATGGCCATCAACCAGCCAGCGCATGATACCGGCATCTACAGAAATCTGTTTCTCGAATCGGGCTACAGTCAGGCCGAAATCGATAAAAAGGTAGCTAAGGCGTACCACGATCTTTTTGAAGGGCCAGACCGCATCTATTTTGAAGTAGGTGATTCGATGGCCTATGTGTCTGACATCAAAAACAATGACGCAAGGACCGAAGGACTTTCTTATGGAATGATGGTGGCAATACAGTTAGATAAAAAGGAGGTATTTGACAGGATCTGGAGATGGTCAAAGAAATACCTGCAACATCAATCTGGCCCTAGGGAGGGCTACTTTGCCTGGAGTATCAATCCCCACACCATGAAGAAAAATTCTGAAGGTTCAGCCTCCGACGGAGAATTGTATTATATCACGAGTCTGCTATTCGCAGCCAATAAATGGGGCAATAATACCGGAATTAATTATTATCAGGAGGCCCGACGGATTTTAGACTGTATGTGGAAGAAAGACGGGACAGGGAATATTTACAACCTCATCAATACAGCGCATAAACAAATTACATTTGTGCCGGAAGGAGATAATTATAACTGGACGGATCCATCTTACCACTTACCAGCCTTTTACGAAGTGTGGGCTTTATATGCCAAGGACGGCCATGAACAATTCTATTTGGATTGTGCTGATACCTCAAGAGTTTTCCTTCATAGAACCACACATCCTAAAACCGGGCTTAATCCAGATTATGCTGAATTTAGCGGTGCTCCTCATTCTACACCCTGGATGCTTGCAGCCTTCCGTTATGATTCTTGGAGGGTACCCATGAACATTGCTATGGACTATTCCTGGTTTGGAAAAGATAAAGCCTGGCAGGAAAATTATGCAAAGCGGTTTCAGTCTTTTCTACGTTCAAAAGGTATGGATACATTCGAAGACCAGTTTAACATGGATGGAACTCGCCCGGATTTTATTCTTCAGGCCGGCACAGTCAAGAAATTAAGACACTCACTAGGATTAATAGCAACTGCGGCAACGGCATCAACCATGAATAAAGAAAAGAACAGCCGTGAATTCGTAGACAAACTTTGGAATGCCAAACTTGAGCCTTACGAAGATGGATACTTCGATCCTTATTACGATGGGCTGCTCTATATGTTTAGCCTCATGCATGCCAGCGGCAAATATCAAATCATTAAGCCAATCGCAATTAATTGAATCATTCAAAAATAATATTGATATTGAGTGTCCAAACTCCACGCTGAATGAAAAAATATGTACTAGGTGTTGCCATTTATATCGCATCCTTATTCTCAATAACCGCATCTGCGCAGGCTACGAATCCAATAATCCATGCCGATGTACCTGATATTGCTGTGGTACGGGTTGGTGACACCTATTACATGAGCAGCACAACGATGCATATGAGTCCGGGTTTGCCAATCATGTCGTCTAAAGATCTGGTAAACTGGAAGCTGGTTAGTTACGCTTACGACACCTTGGTTGATAACGACGAAATGAATCTTAACAATGGTAAGTCTACCTATGGAAGGGGCTCTTGGGCAAGTAGCATCCGTCACCACAATGGCACGTTTTACGTAACTACTTTTGCCGCAACCAGCGGTAAAACGCACATATACACGACTAATACTATAGAAAAAGGCCCATGGAAAGCGATTTCATTTAGTCCATCCTTACATGATCACACACTTTTTTTTGATGATGACGGAAAAGTATTTATGGTTTATGGTAATAAAGAACTAAAACTCGTTGAGTTAAAAGATGACTTAACAGGCATTAAGGATGGAGGAATTAACCAGGTGATCATTAAAGATTCCACTCAGCCAAGTCAGTCATTAGGAAACAGCGGTTTGGGGGAAGGTTCGCAATTATTAAAATTCAACGGCAAGTATTACCTGTTTAATATTACATGGCCATATGGTGGTATGCGAACGGTTGTCATTCACCGCGCTGATCGCCTTACAGGTCCCTGGGAAGGCAAGGTTGCTTTGGCAGATTTGGGTGTTGCTCAGGGTGGATTGATTGATAATCCAGACGGTACCTGGTTCGCTTATCTATTCCGCGATTATGGTGCATTAGGTCGTATCCCTTATCTTGTTCCGGTGAAATGGGAGGATGGATGGCCCGTATTAGGCTTAAATGGGAAAGTGCCAAAAATTTTATCGCTTAGTGCAAACAAGGGCTTAATTCCAGGCATAGTTGCCTCGGATGAGTTTATGCGGAAACAGGGAGATTCTTCTTTACCGTTGGTCTGGCAATGGAACCATAATCCAGACAATAGTTCCTGGTCGCTTCAGGAAAGGCCTGGTTATATGAGGATTACCACATCTAGAACTGATACGAGTTTTCTAATGGCTAAAAATACCCTGACGCAGCGGACCATTGGACCAGTTAGTACTGGTTCTACCTCGCTTGATCTTACTAATATGAAGGATGGGGATTTTGCGGGCTTAGGGCTTTTGCAAAAAAATTATGGACTGGTTGGTGTGAAAATTGACGGCGAACGAAAAGCCGTAGTAATGGTCAATGCAGGCAGTGGCAAACCAGTAGAAATTCAAAGGATACCAGTCAATCAGAAAAAAGTTTACTTTAAAGCTACGTGCGATTTTAGGGATAAGAAGGATGTAGCCGATTTTTTTTACAGTCTCGATGGTCAAACTTGGAAGCCGATCGGTAACCAATTGAAGATGCGCTATACTTTGCCACATTTCATGGGTTACCGTTTTGCATTATTCAATTACGCGACTAAACTTACCGGGGGATTTGCAGACTTCGACTTCTACCGCATAAGCGCTGATTTACAATAAATTATTGTGATATTTATTAATAATAAAGAAAGCTCCCCTGAAACTACAGGGGAGCTCTTAAAAAGCTGCTTGGGATATTATTAATATAATTCTATAATGGCTATTTATTTTTAAATTCACTATTGATCTCGAGGCGTACGCTTTCTACATCTGCAGCAATTGCTGCTTGCACTGCTGGCTTTACACTTTTGCCTAGTATGGTTTCTATGGATATGGCGTCGGGTTTATTTAAAACAACCAATTCCAAGATCACATCATCTCCAAAGCTCATATTAAACTTCATTAGTTGATTGCTTTTTTCAATAAACTTTATGAATTCATAACTGTCACTCATGGTATAAAAATGGTCTCTCATAGCATGAAATATTAACTCTGCTTCGATGTTTAAACCATTGATGATAATATTTGCAGAGGATAAAGATGCCTTTAATTCTTCATTGTGTTTTATTCCTTTATGAATATTATATAAGGTTTCCAATAATTCTTCACTATATAGAATTTCCTTTTTGTCTCTAATTACAATTTCAACACTTCCATTGCTTTCCACTTGCTTAAGCCCGATTGCGGCATTTCCATCAATGATAGCAATTTCATCAGGTGCTAACTGTTTAACTTTCGAGCCTAAGATGGCTTTTTGCAGTACATCTACAACATACTCCAGTTCTGCGTATTGTTTTATTTCAGACATTGTATAAAATTTTAGCAAAGATACAGGTTCGATGTAAAGTGGGCGTATGATCTTGTGAAATCGTTCAATAAATTTATTTCTAAGTAATTTCTGATTTTCATTTACCATCTCGTTTTATCGTGAACGCTAAGTTTGAGTTTACCTTTTTTGTGTGTCTGAATGGTTAATGTAATTCCTTGATAATGATCACGTAATAGCATGATCTTTATCACTATATAGCGCTTCTTTAGGGCGTAGCTTTAAGTATCACAGTATAAATATAGCCCAATGAATGCAATTGTATATAGCGCCAGGAAAAACGAAAAGGAAATATTAATTAAGGCATGTGCTGGCAGACATGAACTCACCTGGCAGTCAGCGGCACTCGATTTACAAACCGTCAAATATGCTGCCGGTCACCTGGCAGTAATCGTATTTTTAAGCGATGATGTTTCTGCATCTGTAATTGCTAAGCTTGAAGAATATGGAATAAAGTTTATTTTTACCAGATCAGCAGGAACTGAACACATAGATTTTAACGCTGCTGCTAAGCACCACATAGAAGTGAAAAATGTGCCAAATTATTCTCCTTATTCAGTGGCAGAACACGCTGTTGCTTTAGCCCTGGCCTTGAGCCGCCACTTGATTGAGGCTAATCGTAGGTGCAGAGCGTATGATTTCAGCCTGGGGCAGCTTACCGGTTTTACCCTTCATGGTAAAACCGTTGGGATCGTAGGTTTAGGACATATCGGAAGAATTACAGCTAAAATCTTCCTAGGTATGGGCTGTAAATTGATAGGCTATGACAGGGGTGTTAATGAAGATAATCAGGAGATTGAGCACGTAGATTTCAATGACTTATTAGAGCAAAGCGATATCATATCCCTGCATATACCTTTAAACGATCTTACTCACCACATGATCAATTATGAAAGTATAAAGCGCATGAAAGATGGCGTAATGCTTATTAATACGGCCAGAGGTGCTTTGGTTAGAACTACCGATGTGTTAGATGCCATGGATTCAGGTAAAATAGGGTATTATGGTGCTGATGTTTATGAGTTCGAAAAAGGATTATTTTTTAAAGACCATGAGACCGATGAGGTCAGAGATGCCTTACTTAGCAGATTAATGGAGCACCCAAATGCATTGGTAACTCCAAATTTGGCATTTCTTACAATAGAAACGCTTACCGATACTGCCAACTTAATTGTTCAGGGTTTGGACTATTGGCAAAAACAGTTGACTACAGGAAAAATTGTACAATAACCAATCCAATATGTGTAATATTCACAATCTGCAAGCGCAGAACTAAGTAATTTAAACCGATTGTATATGAAATTTTTTTTTGCAGTTGATAATTTGATATCGGAATGCCACACCCAATTTATGTTACAGCCTGGCTCATCTCATCGCTATTTAAGTTTTTTAGACACTGATGAATGTCAAATTTGGTTGGCAGTCGGTCTTCTATCCGGCAGGCAGTTATTATTATTGCCCTCGAACTGATGGAACTGTACGGTATTCAGGGGTTAACTACCGAGGAGGTCTTGAAAATTAAACAAGCGGCCGGAACGGGAACTGTTTCAAAAAAAAAGTTGCCTGGGTGGGTGTTATCAATTGCGGGGCTTGCAAAAGAGCCTATGATTTTGCTTTTACTGCTTGCATCAGGTGTTTACTTAAGTAACGGAGAATGGCAGGATGGACTCTTTCTTGCAGCTTCAGTAATTCTTGTAGCAACAATATCCTTTTTCCAGGAGGCCAGGAGCAGGCGGGCGCTTGATAGTTTAAAAGTATTTAATGCACCAAAATGTAGGGTGATCAGAGATAATGTTGTTAGCGACATCGATGTTGCTGAGTTGGTGGTAGGGGATGCTGTGATTATTGAGGAGGGTGGTTTGATACCCGCTGATGGAATTATTCTGCATGCCAACGATTTCTCAGTGAATGAGTCGGTTTTAACCGGAGAGTCCATGCCGATATCAAAGTCACAGGAGAGTTCTGATCGCCTGGTTTATCAGGGGACTGCGGTTATCACTGGACTAGCCATTATAAAGGTTACCGCAACAGGACAGGGGACCCGGCTAAACGCTATTGGCGAAATGATTGACAGTATTAAAGTGGAAAAGACGCCACTCGAAACACAGATCAATAATTTTGTCACTAAGATGGCAATCGTCGGAAGCATCGTTTTTCTGCTGGTATGGGCACTAAATTATTTGAATTCCGCTAACCTAAAGGATAGCCTATTAAAAGCGTTAACAATGGCTATGAGTGTGCTCCCTGAAGAAATACCGGTTGCATTTACAACTTTTATGGCCTTGGGTGCCTGGAAGCTCATGAACATAGGGGTACTGGTTAAAAACATGAGAACTGTAGAAGCCCTGGGAAGTGCCAGTGTCATCTGCGTTGATAAGACTGGTACGATTACACAAAACAAAATGGCGCTGGCAAAGATATGGCCGGTAGAATCTAAAGTTGTATCGGATGGGGATAAATTGACTTCAGCGCTAGATATTGCACTGATTGAAACCGCTATGTGGGCTAGCGAGCCGATTCCCTTTGACCCCATGGAAGTAGCCATTCACCATGCTTATTCAGAATCGACGCAAATAGACCGGCGTGCTGAGTTTAAGATGATTCATGAATATCCATTATCCGGTAAACCACCAATGATGACCCACATCTTTGCAGATAAATCCGGTAATCAAATTATAGCATCTAAAGGTGCACCCGAAGCTATAATGGCAGTTTGTGGACTTAATGGAGATCATCATATTACTCAGGTTATCGAGAGTATGAGTATTAAAGGTTTTCGTGTGCTGGGTGTTGCAGACTCGGAGTATCATATCAATACTTTTCCAGATAACCAGCAGGAGATACCATTTACGTTTAAGGGATTAATCTCTTTCTATGACCCGCCAAAGGATAATATTCAGGGAGTCTTACAGTCATTTTATGATGCAGGAATCGATGTGAAAATAATAACTGGGGATAATCAACTAACGTCTGTTGCTATCGCTGAGCAGATTGGCTTTAAAGGTAGAGAGGATTTAATAGATGGAGAACGGGTTATGTTGCTTAGTAACGAGGCCCTTATAAATGAAGTGGGGCGACTCCATTTATTTACCAGAATGTTTCCAGAGGCAAAACTAAGGGTAGTGAAAGCCCTCAAAGCTCGGGATGAAGTGGTCGCCATGACTGGCGATGGAGTGAACGATGCCCCAGCACTTAAGGCTGCTCATATCGGTGTTGCAATGGGAAAGAAGGGAACAGAGATTGCAAAGGAGGCAGCAACTGTTATTTTGTTAAAGGATGATTTGCAAGGAATGGTGCAGGCAATCGCTCTTGGAAGACGGATCTATAGCAACTTAAAAAAGGCTATCCGATACATCATTTCTATTCACATACCCATTATATTGATTGTATTTATTCCACTTGCTCTTGGATGGGCATATCCAAATTTGTTTACTCCGGTACATGTTATTTTCCTCGAGCTGGTTATGGGACCAACTTGTTCTCTAGTCTATGAAAACGAACCAATGGAGAAGAATACAATGCAACAAAAACCAAGACCAATCAGTTCAACGTTTTTTAGTTTTCAGGAACTTACTATAAGTATAATTCAAGGTCTAGTTATCTCCTGCTGCACTTTGTTACTATACCAATATGCAGTGAGAATGGGATATAGTTTGTCCACAACCAGGGCGTTGGTTTTTTCCTCACTTATTTTTGCAAATATTACCCTCACACTGGTTAACCGTTCATTTTTCTATTCCATAATTACAACGCTACGTATTAAGAACAACCTGGTAACTTTAATCATTGGGCTTACACTGTTGCTGTTAATTATGTCATTGTATGTAACGCCGGTAAATAGACTTTTCGGATTTACTTCACTTAGTCTGCCTTTATTCACTTTAAGTGCAGGGGTAGGCTTTCTGTCAGTCATATGGTATGAGTTATTTAAATGGTATGTGCGCAGGAATAAGCATCTACATGGCCGCCCGCCCATGGCTATGGTTTAAAATGATATTCACTTTATTACCACTATAGCTGTTTTTTTGTCGCAGAGCACATTTTATTTTGCACTTAAGCAATTCATAATTAAATGCATTATCCTAGGTATAATATGTTAAGTGATTAGGATCAAGCACTTACGTGATCACTGTCACGCAAGTTAACCACTTCGGGTGGTAATTTCGGTTATCAATTAAATCATATGTTTATGAAAAGTTTAGTAAAATCAAATGGTTTCCCATCGTTTAGATCTATGGTGGCAGATTTATGGAATAGGGACGATTTTTTCACCAAACCGTTATTAGAAGGCGAAATTCTTCCTGCTGTAAATATTCGGGATAAAAAGGACGCTTATGAATTAGAAGTATCCGCTCCAGGATTCAAAAAGGATGATTTCAAAGTAACGACGGAAAATGGTATGCTGACTATTAGTGCGGAAACGAGCAGTGAAAATCTTGACGAGAATGATGATTATACGCGTAAAGAATTTTCCAGATCATCTTTTTCCAGGACCTTTAGTTTACCGGAAAATATTATGGAGGATAATATTAAAGCAAGTTATCAAGACGGACTACTTAAAATAGCCCTTAAAAAGTCCGAAGACAAAAAAATCGAAGCAAAACAGGTGCCTATCGACTAGTTTAAGAGTTTCATCGTCAAAATTTCCTGCCGATGAAACTCTAAATGTAAATATTTAAGCTTGACTTTAGTATTTACAAGATCTGAATATAACCTTAATCATCAATATTCTAATTTAGAAATAATTATCATGAAAACACAAGACATAAATTTCATCGGTTACAACAGTAAGTATTGGTGGCTAATGGCACTTGCTGGACTACTATTTATCGGTCTGGGGATATGGATATTGGCTACGCCCGTAGTGTCTTACTTATCTTTAAGTTTACTGTTTGCGTTTTTAATGTTACTTGCAGGGATTTTTGAAACTGTTTTTTCCATTGGAAATCATAAAACACTGCAGGGCTGGGGATGGGTACTTGTCGGTGGTTTGATTGATCTATTTCTAGGTGCGTATTTACTCTATTACCCAGCATTAAGCATGGTAGTTTTGCCTTTAATTGTGGGATTTTGGATTATGTTTCGCGGTTTTATGGCCATCGGCAGTTCCCTCGAACTCCGTTCATCAGGTGTAAAGGACTGGGGCTGGCTTATGGCTACTGGGATTTTAATTGTTCTGTTGTCATTCATTTTAATAGCCAACCCTGTATTTGCGGCCATTAATATTGTAATATGGACTGGGTTGGCCTTAATTATCACTGGTATATTTCGAATTATGTACTCTTTCCAGCTTAAGAAATTGAAATAGAGATGTTTGTTGTACACCATTTGTGAATAATCAATAGTGGCCAACAAGCTAAATAATGCTTTGATAGATGTCAACAGGAGTGTTGATGACGATCATGTAAAACCGAAGAAGCTAAATCTAAAAGTAATCGTTACACGATGGAAGTATATATTAAAAATTTTGACGAATTGGGAATGTCAGACCTTGCTTTAGTAGGTGGTAAGAATGCATCGTTAGGAGAGATGTATACACAATTGACGCCAAAGGGGATTTCGATACCAAAAGGATTTGCAGTAACGGTTAAGGCATTTCAGGACTTTATTGCCTACAACAACCTGGAGCAACCGATTAGTCTTTTATTGAAGGATCTTGACAGGGTTTCTTTTCAAAATCTTAAATCGATTGGTGAAGAAGCCAGGCGTTTGGTTAACGACGGACAATTCCCAGCTAACATTAGCCATGAGATTGCTACAGCATATAACGACATGTTCCATGGGGACAAAAAGGGGGTTGCCGTCCGTAGTAGTGCAACGGCAGAAGATCTCCCAGATGCCAGCTTTGCAGGTCAGCATGAATCATATTTAAACGTAGTAGGCAGTGTCGCCCTTATACAGGCTGTGAAAAAATGTTTTGCCTCATTATATACCGACAGGGCTATTAAATATCGTGAAGACAAGAATTTCGACCACAATAAAGTATTTCTTTCTGTAGGTGTTCAAGAGATGATTCGTTCAGACATCGGTTGTTCTGGTGTTGGGTTTACCTTGGAACCTGAGTCAGGATTTCGTAATCTTATTCATATTGCTGGAATATGGGGCCTGGGAGAAAACATAGTACAGGGTACAGTAACACCAGATGAATTCCTTGTGTTTAAGCCTTCGCTGGAAAAAGGTTTTAAATCCATCATCCAAAAGAATCTAGGCACCAAGAGCAAAATGATGGTGTATGCCGACGTTCAGGATAATATTAGCCAGGTGCTTAACGAGGATACCCCTGAAGAGTTGCGTAAGCAGTTTGTTTTGGATGACACTGAAATTGAAAAGCTCGCCCGCTGGGCAATGATCATTGAAGACCACTATCAGAAACCAATGGATTTTGAGTGGGCGAAAGATGGGGACAGTAAGCTACTTTATATTTTGCAAGCCAGACCTGAAACGATTCATAGTAGAAATACTGTTCCTCAAATAATTAGTTACCGGCTTAAAGATACTGGCATTGAACTTACTAGGGGGGAAGCAATTGGTAGTAAGATCGCAACAGGTTGTGCCCGGTTGCTCTCATCACCGGCGGAATCATCAAAATTACAACCGGGTGATATCCTGATAACTGATACAACAAGTCCAGACTGGGATCCGATTTTAAAAAAGGTCAGCGGTGTAGTTACCAATAAAGGTGGACGAACCAGTCATGCGGCCATCATTGCCCGGGAACTTGGAGCTGCTGCTATTGTAGGTGCCGGCAATGCTACAGATTTAATAGCAGATGGCGAACATATTACCATTGATTGTTCTCAAGGGAAGACTGGTTATGTTCTAAAGGGTGAACTTCCCTGGGAGAAGACCGTAAGTGATCTGACTGACTTCAAACTTCCAGATTCTCCAAAAGCCCAACTCATTGTTGCAGATCCGGAAAAAGCTTTTTCGCTGTCATTTTATCCTAACCATGGTGTTGGATTGTTAAGGCTTGAGTTTCTAATAAGTAATTGGATAAAAATTCATCCCATGGCACTTTTAAAGCCTGAAAAAGTTAGCCGGGAATCAGATAAACTTAAAATCGAAGAACTTACGTTGGGTTACGAAGATAAGGGTGCTTATTTCGTTGATAAGCTTTCTCAGGGTGTTGCAATGATTGCAGCGGCTTTTTATCCTAAGGATGTAACCGTAAGAATGAGTGACTTCAAATCCAACGAATATGCCGGTTTGATCGGGGGGGGAGACTTTGAGCCCAATGAAGAAAACCCGATGCTTGGCTTTCGGGGAGCCTCCAGGTACTACCATGAACGTTATAAAGCAGCGTTTGAACTGGAATGCAAGTCGATGAAAGTAGTAAGAGATGAAATGGGATTATTAAATGTTAAGCTTATGATTCCATTTTGTCGAACGGTAGATGAAGGCAAAAAAGTGGTTGAGCTGATGGCCTCTTTTGGCCTAAAGCGCGGAGAAAATGGGCTTGAGATTTTCGTCATGGCTGAGATTCCAAGTAATGTAATACTTGCTGAACACTTTGCAGAAGTATTTGATGGTTTTTCCATTGGTTCAAATGACCTTACTCAGCTTACACTGGGTATAGATCGCGACTCTGATCTGATTGCTAATCTGTTTGATGAAAAAAATGAAGCTACTAAACAGTTTATCGTAGAGATGATTAAAAAAGCTAATGCATTGGGCAAAAAAGTCGGGTTATGTGGCCAGGCGCCTAGCGATTCGGAATCCTTTACTCGTATGCTGGTAGAGAATGGCATTACCAGTATTTCATTTAATCCCGATGCACTAATCAGAGGGATAACAAACATACAGCAAGTCAATAATTAGAAATTTGACTGAACAATTTGAATATTTATGAAAGTATTGGAAAATAAACTTGCCATAATTACTGGTGCGGGATCAGGAATCGGAAAATCGGTGGCTAAGTTATTTGCCCTTCAGGGTGCTAGTGTAATCCTGGTTGATATTCGCTTTGAAAACGTAGAGGCGGTTGCTAATGAAATTACCGACAGCGGAGGGTCCGCGCTGTGTTATGCAGCCGACGTTTCAAAAAGTTCTGATATGTTTAAGTTTATGACCTATGTAACTGAGAAATATTCGACTTTGGACATCCTGGTGAACGATGCCGGTTTAATGGATGACTTTACCCCGGTGGCGGAAGTCTCCGATCAACTATGGGAACGAGTGCTGTCTACAAACCTTAGCGGTGCATTTTACCTAAGTCGTGAAGCCGTCAAGCTGTTTTTACGACAGGGTGCAGGGAATATTATCAATATCGCATCAATTAGCGGCCTTTTTGGTGGCCGTGCAGGGCTTGCGTACACTGCCTCCAAACACGGGCTTATAGGTCTTACAAAAAGTATTGCCTATCAGTATGCCGATAAAGGCATCAGGTGTAATGCGATAGCCCCTGGTGCAATTGAAACCAATTTGCTTTTTCACGCACAGCTACATCCGTTTGGTTATGAGAGAATGCGTGCCGGTGCAGAGAACACGCCTGGACCAGGAACACCTGAACAGGTTGCAAAAGTAGCCTTATTTCTGGCTTCAAATAATTCTGATTTTGTTAATGGTGCCGTACTCACTGTAGACGGTGGTTGGACAGCCTACTAAGAAATTATGGAGACATTAACTAAACTTTCCGCCAGGTCGCTGCAATACTATATTATTACACGTCGCTGGTCAACTGACTTAGATTTTTTCAGGATTGAAATAAAATTCTTTATAGAGTTGATTTCCACTGTCTTGACTAAGCAATATGATTCAACGCTTCAAATGGATTTTTCTGATTCAATGATAAAACTACAGGAAATGGAACCGGAATTAGCCAAATCCGAATTTTCGGTAGCCGAACATTTGGAAAAATTAGAACTGATCGCTGACAACAAAATCCCCGAAATCCAGGAAACCCTTGCAGCAGAACAGGCGTGCCTCGAGTACCTCATGCTTGACCTGGCACATGAAATTCGGAAACTGAAAACAAAGGTATTTAACACCATACAAATCGCCCACAAGTTTGGACAGAGTAATCTCGGGTAAAATTTGCCGCCTTTTCACCTTGACATTTCAATTGCATCACGCAACCATGCTATTGCCTCAACATCAATAACTCTGCCTTTCTGAAATTTGAAGCAATACCTCCCTGCATTCTACTTAAGAATGACCGAAAGATCTCCTTCATTTATGATTCAATTTTATTGTTTCACTAGATTAGTTTTTTATCTTTGATAATAGTAATTAAAGATGCCCCGGTGTACAGTGGAAGAGTTCTATATGAATATATCCATGTCCACGCATGGTCATAGCATTAATATAAATTATAAATATTTTCATCCGTTTCCCAACGCACTTATTACACGACTAATTTCCGTCACAGCTCTTGGTTTAAATATCTGAAAAGGTATGTAGGCTTGGTTAAGAATGAGATCTTTTTTAGAGTAGAAAAATTGAATGCGCTAATCTAATCTTGTCTTTTAATGTCAATCAATAAAATTAACATATCAATAATTATGACAACAATTATTCTTATTATTGAAGATAGCACAGACATCAGGGAACGCACAGCAGAAATTCTTGAGCTGGCAGGTTACATCGTCTATCAAGCGTCTAACGGCAGGCAGGGAGTTGAACTTGCAATAAAATATGTACCGGACTTGATTTTATGCGACGTGATGTTGCCGGAATTGGATGGATACGGCGTATTACACATGTTAAGTAAACGCGAGGAAACTTCACTTATACCTTTTGTTTTTATAACGGCCAAAACCGAACTCTCTGATATGCGGGAAGGAATGGAAACTGACGCCTACATTACCAAACCTTTCAATGACATGGAATTAATGCACATCATAGAATCAAGGTTACAAAAAAGTGCAAACGAGAAACGGCTTCTTAGTCAGTCTGATAACCAGATCAATTCCTTGTTTTCTAGCAGTAGTGGCCTGGATGCACTTAAACAATGTTTTTCTGAATGCAAAGTAAGGTCGTTGAAGAAAAAACAGGTTGTTTATTATGAAGGGGATACTGCCAACGCGATCTACCTGGTATTGTCAGGTACAGTTAAAACGTTAAAAATCGCTGAAGACGGAAGAGAGTTGATGACCGCAGTATACGGTCCTGAAGAGTATTTCGGCATCACGGCCATGCTTGCTGGAAAAGAATATCAGGAAACAGCCGAGACAATCGAAGATTGCACATTATGTTCCCTTCCTAAAGAAATTGTAGATCAATTGGTTTATAAATATTCTGACGTGGCGGAGAGATTCATCAAGATCCTGGCCTGTAATCTACTGCAAAACCAGGAACAGCTGCTACAACTTGCTTATTATTCTGTACGAAAAAGAATGGCTGAACTCCTTGTTAGATTGCATAACAAAAACAGGCAGAACAAAACGCTTCAATTTTCAAGAGACAACCTGGCTGCCTTGGCTGGTATGGCCACAGAGACAGTGAGTCGGGTGATTAGTGATTTTAAAGAAGAGGGGTTGATTGACCGTATCGCAGGCGGAATTATCATCCTCGAACCTCACAAACTCCAGCGTATTAAAAATTAAAACTAAAATCAATCCTTGGTAAAAACTAATAAAGGACGTTTTACCATTGACGAAAATTCTGCTGAAATGCTCGAAAGGAATATCTTTTTGAATAGTGTTCTTTTTTGGTCAGTGAACATGATTATCATTGATGGTTTCGTACGTCCAATTACTTTGCGTATGTTCTCAATCAGTGTTTTTTCATAATCCAATTCCTCGTAATGAGCATTTACGCCAAATTTAGCCAGTTTTTCATCAATAGAGTTACGCTCATGAGGTGTAATGATGTCCTCTAATGGAATTTTAAAGTGCAGCATCTCTACGCTTACATCTAATGGCTCTGTGAAGGTGTTTATTTTTTTTAGCTCTTTATCCAAATTCATCAAATCCGAGAGGTATGTAATTGTTGAGATCTTTGTTCTTCTGTAGTTGTCAGGAACTGCTATAACAGGCACTTTAGACTTTTTAATCAGGCTGGAAATGTTCGATCCAAATAATCTGGCTGTCTTTCCATGTCCTTTTCTGCTTATACATATGAAGCTATAGTTATGGTCATTGGCATAATCCATGATTACGCTATCTACTGAAGTGCCATTTTTCGCCACACAGTGTCGAGTTTCATGTGTGAGTTCTAGGTTTTTATAAAGATTATTCACAAACTTATTCAATTGTTTAACAACTTCTAATGATTCACTTTCTTCAAAAGCACGAAAATTGGCGTCACTCCAACTTGTTGGTCTTGGAATATGATAAACATGGAAAAATGTAAGATCATAGCCATTCTGGGAAGCAAGTTGAATGGCGAAACGCAATGCTGATTTTGAATTATTAGAAAGATCGGTTGTTACAAGTATTTTTTTCATCAGAAGTAGCATTAACTTTTGCAGATTAACTCATGTAAAACTCTGAATTTTTATTGTTTTGGTGGGTGATGGCTGTCAAATACCTTTGTGATGAGGGTCACGTCGTCTGAATTTCAAGGTATCAAAGACAGTGAGGTAATAGAGGTGAAAATGTACTTGATACGCAAAAAAAAATGGGAAAGTCATTAGACTTAACCCATTTTTGTGATCCCGCTGGGATTCGAACCCAGGACCACTACATTAAAAGTGTAATGCTCTACCAGCTGAGCTACGGAATCAACTCCTTTTTAAAGTGATGCAAAGATAGATTTTAATCTTAAAAAACCAGCATTGTGAGCGTTAAATCAAATAAATAATTTAGAATATATTTCAAAAGCCTGATAAAGAGCGCTAAAATTTTTAAGCCTAAAATTTAAAATGCCTGCTCAGACACCGTTTTATTGCCCAAATAAAGTATAAACCATGCAATCACCGCCGCAACCGTCATAATCAAAGGCATTGGAAGGGTAGAGGTCTCTGGAAAAAAACTTACTGCAAATGATGCCATGGCCCCCAGTCCCATCTGGAATGCCCCCATCAATGCACTTGCACTTCCTGCATCTTTTGAAAACGGTGCTAGAGATAAAGCTGCCGCATTGGGATTAATTAATCCCAGACAACTTAAAAACAATCCAATAAACGCGATGGTGCTGTATAAAGATAACATGTTGTTCAGTGCAGCAAGTAAAAATAACATGCTGATGATAGCTTGTGCTGTCAATGCCCATGTAATAATTGTTTTACTGTTATGCCAACGTAAAATTAATCGGTTGATCTGGCTTGATCCTATAAAAGCTACAGATAATAAGGCGAAAATCCAGCCATAACCGGTTTTACTGACCCCATAGAGGTTCATAAATACCATTGGTGACGCTGCAACATAAGTAAATAATCCGGAAATTGATAAGGAAGTAATTAATGCATAAGTATAAAACTGAGGGACAACAAGTACACTTTTGAATTTTATAATCATGGCCTCAGGCTTCAAAGAATACTCTGGATCCGGCCGGAAACTATTAGGCAAAAAGAAAACTACTGCCAATAGCATAAGCAGGGCCATGCCTGCAAGAAACATAAATACCGATTGCCAGCCAAATGCCGTCATCAGATAACCGCCAGCTGTAGGCGCCAACATAGGCGAAATAGCAATAACTAGCATCAGGGAGGCAAATACTTTGGCGCTTTCCTTTATTGGAAACAAGTCCCTGACCATGGCCATAGATGCTACCGCAGCGGCACAACTGCCAATGGCCTGCACAAAACGCAACACAATGAGCTGGTTAATATTAGTAACCGCTAAACAGCCTACAGAGGCAACTATATAAAGGGCAAGACCGAAATACAGTGGTTTTTTACGGCCATATTTGTCTAATAACGGTCCATATAATAACTGCCCGAAAGAGATTCCGATAAAAAATCCCGAAAGTGATAAGGATACCTTTGGTATAGTTGTGTTTAAATCATCAGCGATAGAGTCAAACCCTGGAAGATACATGTCGATGGAAAATGGCCCTAATGCTGCTAATGCACCGAGGATCATGATTAAATTGAAATTTTTGGAAGTGGTCATATAGTGCCTCAAATAAGAAGGCTCAAAGGTTGTAGATTTTTCTAAAAAAACCTACAACTTTAACTTAATGAATTTCTTCTCTGAACTTACACCGCTATTTCGATCCAAACAGGCCCATGATCACTCGATTTTTCCCAGCCTCGCACGTCACGATCTACACCTGCTGCTCGCAGTTTATCACTCAAATTTGGGCTAAGCAAAAAGTGATCAATTCGCAAACCGGCATCTCTAGAATAAGCATTTCTAAAATAGTCCCAAAAGGTGTATATAGTTTCTTTTGGGTACAGTTTGCGTATGGCATCCGTCCAGCCCTGGTTAACCAAGTTTTTAAAAGCATCCCTGCTTTCCGGTCTAAAAAGGGCATCTTTTACCCAGCGTTCCGGTTTGTAAGCGTCCATTTCAGAAGGTATCACATTGTAATCACCAGCTAACACTACAGGTACATTGGCCGTCAGCAATTTCGCTGCGTGTTGGGTCAATTGCTCCAGCCAAAGTAGTTTGTAATCAAATTTAGGTCCAGGTGCAGGGTTTCCGTTAGGTAGATACAAACATCCGATAATAACACCATTAATAAAGGCTTCAATATACCTACTTTGCGTGTCATCAGGATCCTGCGGCAAACCTCGGCGCAGTTCCTGTATTTCGCCATAGCGAGAAAGAATCGCTACACCATTCCAATTTTTTTGCCCATGCCATATTGCATGGTATCCAGCGTCATAAATCGCTTGAAGTGGAAATTTATCCTGTGGCGCTTTTAACTCCTGTAAACACACTACATCAGGCTGAGTTTGCGCTAGCCATCGTAGTAACACCGGCAGACGCCCGTTAATTCCATTAACATTGTACGTGGCTATTTTCATCTGTATTGTTGTTTAATAATTCAGGTACGCTTGCAGGTACAGTAGGTTAGTTTGCTTTAAGGATGGTCACTTCAACCCTGCGGTTAATCATTCGACCTTCTTTTGTTTTGTTATCAGCTATTGGTTTCGTATCGCCGGCGCCAATAGTACTGATTCGGTTAGAATCCAGGCCCAGGCTAGCCATGTATTTCTTCACTGATACGGCTCTTTTTTCAGATAACCACTGGTTGTATTCAGGTGTACCTGTTTTGTCAGAATGTCCTTCTACTAAAATTCTACGGTCATCGCCTTGATGTTTAATAACTCTTGTAACATCAGCGATACTTTTGGTCGAGCTCGCATTTAAATAGGAAGAATTGGTTGGGAAAAGAATTTCAGAACTAAAGGTAAACCTAATGCCTTCATCCGTTCTTTCCACCTGGTTCTCTGGTAAGTCCTTTTTGATATTAGTTAATTCATTATCGGTTTCTGTCTGTCTAGCAGGTGTTTGAATTGTTGCTTTTTTCGTTTTACAGGAAACGGTGACCATTGCGATCACAACAAATATAAGGCTTAGATTTTTAGTCATGTAAGTTGGATATCTCATCTGTTAAAACTATAAATTATTTCTTTAAGATAAAAGTTTACGAAGCAGTTCAAAGCTTTTTATGGTGTCCTTTTGTTCTACGCCATTAATGATAAGCGACAATTGATGTTCACCTGGGTAAAACACCTTGGTAGTAATGGGCCTGAAAGATTGTTTCCGGTCAATAGCAACACGTTCACCAGCTTTAAAAATTCGTTCACTAATTTTAAATACCTTACGAGCAAGGGTACCATTCGCCTTCTGGTAATAAACACCATATTCCAGTCTTATTAGTTTTGGAGCTGAATGTCCATTTTGTATGGAAAATGAAAATGCCAATGCATCGCCCATCATCATCTGGGGGGTAATGACCCTAAAATCAGTAACCAACAATCCATGTGTATCCAAACCATAGTATTTCAATATTTCTGCGTGGCCTCGTTTTAAAAGGGTTCTGCAACCATGTTTAATCACAGCATCTGTATTTTTGCTTAAGCCCATCCATGCTTTTGCCAGGCGAAGCACCACTTCCGGGTTATCTTTTGAAATGTCGTTCATGTTGTTAGCCACACTTCTTCTCACCGATTCCGAAGAGTCGTTTCTTAAATTCTCCAGGATGGGAAGTATTAATGATGGGTCTTTTTTTAACATTGGAATAGCCATAGCCCAGGGTAAACGTGGCCTGCAGCCTTCGCTAGCCAAACGCCTTACTTTCGCGCTATCGTGCCTGGACCAATCTTTCATTTGCGCCATCATTAAGTCGAAATATTTTAAGAGGAATGGACGGACAGCAAATTCACAACTAACAAATTGGGTTACAAACTCCAGTGCAGGTACAGCATTTGCTACATCATCGATCCCATAACATTCCAGGTAATCTGGCAAAAAGATAAACGCAAGCTCGTCCTCCCCACAGCCCATTAAGCGTAGCTCATTAATAAGCTCATAAATCACGGAGGCGGCATCCGAGAATTGTGCAGGCATAAATTTATGAAGGATTAATGTTGTGTGTCGCATTCTTTCCTTTAATTCCATGAGTGGGAAATGCTCATTAAAAATGAGCGAATTAAATTTAACTGGATCGAAGCCCGGAAGTACTTTATTTAGTGCTAAAGCCAGCGTGTCGTAGAAAGTCTGATTGTATAAATTTTTCAACATACCGCAAAGCTAAAGAAACAATATTCACGTCAAAATAGGCGTTGTAATCTTCCCATGTTAGTCATCACTTTTGTTATTAACCCTTATATTTGAGAAAATAACTATCTCCATGGATGAAACGCCGAAACGTTTTGATAGAATAGTTGCAATTCTTATCCAGTTGCAATCAAAAAGAATCGTGAAAGCACAAGAGCTGGCCGGGCGTTTCGAGGTCAGTCTGCGTACCATTTACCGGGACATCCGTACGCTGGAAGCATCAGGTGTTCCTATATATAGTGAGGCAGGCATCGGTTATTCCTTAATGGAAGGCTATCGGTTACCCCCGGTGATGTTTAGTCGGGAGGAAGCCAGCAGTTTCATTGCAGCAGAAAAACTGATGCAGAAGTTTACGGATCAGGAATTGAGGAAACATTATGCTTCGGCCACTTACAAATTAAAAGCCGTTCTTCAAAGTGCTGATAAAGACTGGATCTCCAGCATTGAAACTAATGTGTTAATGCAGCCAGGTGGCAATTTGTTTAATGAAAAAGCGCCCGATGCGTTAGCTTTATTATTTAAAAGTATTGCAGAGAAAAAGCAAGTCATTATTTATTATAAAACGGCTGATGCTGATGAGGCACTCGCAAGAAGGATTGAACCGGTAGGGGTTTTTCACGACCATGACAACTGGTATGCCTTGGGTTACTGTCATTTGCGACAAGCTTACCGACAATTTAGGACAGATAGGATCTGTCAGATCAACCTAACGGAAAACGCATTTACCTTAATTCATCAGCCACTCCAAACTTACCTCCAGCGAGATGAAAGTGCCTGCCTAACCACGGAAGTTGTTATCCTGGTTGATAAAAAAATAAGAAAACACCTGGAGTATGAAATGAAGTACCATGGATTCATTACCGAAAAATCAGTAGGAGACAAGTTGGAAATGACATTTTTAGCAAGGGATATAAACGAAGGATTCGCGCGGTGGTATTTAATGTTTGGCGATTACGCGTCTATTATTACCCCTGAGCAATTAAAAAACAGGGTACTCGAGATAATGGATAAAGTACGTTGTCGGATAAATGCAAACCATTAGCGGAAATTAATCACACTAGTGGTTTGCATAATTTCAACAATGCTATTTACCTTTCCCAAAAATGTGGAGGTTCAATGCCTAACGCCCTTAAATACACATAGCCTTGCCCACGATGATGAATCTCATTATCAATCAGGTAAAGGATATTCTCGATTACCGGGAAGTTATAATAGCCGAATAAATTAAAGGTTTCCTGGAAATCTTCCACTTTCAATTGATTCCAGTAATAATTGATTTGTTCTGTAGCCTTATCCCATTTCTCTAAATACGCTGCCTTAGTGGTTAGGTGCTCACTATCTTCCTGAAAAGGTGTTTCCTGTTTCTCAACTATTCCTTTCATAGCAGGCGCACCCATTGCCAGAATTTCAGAGGTCAGGGCTGAAAATGTTCTCATCCCACCGATGGAGAACTCAAAGAAGTCTTTTTCTGGAAATGCTTCAATTACTCTTCTGGTTAAATTGCGGTGTCCTTGCCAGTGGCTCAATAGTTTTTCCGGACTAATTACTTCTGCGATTGTGTTCATAATTTTAAATTTTATGGTTTATAAATCAAAAGTAAAGTGCGTAGGTGACAACAGTCTGTCAGTAGATTTTACAAAATTTTATTTTTGAACTTTATGTATTAATCTGTAATCTTGCCCCTCAAGTAACTACAATTTTATACATTTTCTAAATTTCCGCCCAATTGACTATCAAAACCATTAGCCCAGAAATACTGCAATCGAAACATCATTTTGAATTACTTGACGGGCTCCGTGGAGTTGCAGCGTTGGCCATCGTTTGTTTTCATTTTATGGAGGTTGCTTATCCAGATGCCATCAATAATTTTATTGGCCACGGATTTTTAGCGGTTGACTTTTTTTTCTGTTTATCTGGCTTTGTGATTGCCTATGCCTATGACGACCGGATTGAGAAGATGGGGTTGGTCGAATTTTTCAAGTCCAGGATTATTCGCCTACATCCTTTAGTGATATTAGGCACTGTATTAGGTTTGCTGGCCTTTTTATTTGATCCCTTTGGCGGGAGTGCCCACACCTATAGTGCGGGAAGGATATTCTTGATTTTTTTAAGTTCTATTTTTCTTATCCCTCTTCCAATCATGGAAGATCGTTTCTTTAACCTTTTTGGATTAAATGCACCGGCATGGTCGTTGTTTTGGGAATATGTAGCAAATATTGCCTACGCATTGATCCTGGTTAAGCTAACTCGTAACATCTTATTAGCACTAGCGGTCCTGGCTGCAGGGTCACTTTGCTACGTAGCCTTCAGCTCAGGTTCTTTATTGGGTGGCTGGGGAGGGTCCACCTTCTGGCATGGCGGTGCAAGGATAGCTTATTCCTTTTTAGCCGGCATGTTAATTTTTCGCTTTAACCTCATCATTAAGTCTAAAATTGGTTTCCTGGGTTTATCAACGTTGTTGTTATTTGCTTTTTTGATGCCTTTCAGTTGGGGTTGGCAAGCTCAACTCGCCGTAGTACTGTTATATTTTCCTTTAATAATTATGTTAGGGGCAGGGGCCAGGGTTTCTGAGGGCTTAAAAAAATTGTGCAAGTTTTCCGGAGATATCTCTTACCCGTTATACATGACCCATTACTCGGTGATCTTTATGTTTCTAAACTATTATACTGCAGTGCAGCCAACAACAGCACAGCTTGTTTTGATTATCATTACAGGCATGATCCTTCTAATTGGTGTGGCTTATGTGGCTATGGTAGCATTTGATATTCCTGTGCGGAGGTATCTTAACTCGAAAAGAAAAAAGATAGGTTAGCGTTGATTACTTCGTTTCCGCTGGTGCACGCGTCATTTTGTATTCAATGGTTTTTCGCGGTTTCTGACCATCAGCCTGGTCGATATTTTGGATAACTAACGTATTTTTATCGATGAAACGCAGTACCTGTATGATCCTGATTGTCTTTCCGCCATCCGGACTATTCATTTGTCCAGATAAGGTAGCTATTTTAGTACTTGGATTCCAGGCGCCGGATAGAAATAAAATACCTGTTCCCATATTGGTAACGGAGGTGAGGTCCATTTTTTTTCCACTGGTGTTATAACCCAGGATGGTAATTGATTGGTAGTCCATGTCCATCATGATGCCGCTTTGTCTAACTTCAAGAAAACGCCCGCCCAGAATCATTTGGTTATTAGCCGCTACTTTAACTTTTACAGGTGCTTTTCCCTCAGTAGCCCACATGGAAATCTCCACGTCGAAATTCCCGGTATATTCACTTAGCATGCGGTGAACTTCGTTTGGAGTCATGTAAGCTACCCATGGGTCTGTCTGCTGGGCTTGAACCGTATTAAAACTGAGCGTTGCAAGAATAGACAAGAGTATTGTTTTCATAAGGTAATTTAAGCAAAAATTATTTATCTTCAGATGCTTATATTTGCGGTACAATGTTCTAAAACGTCAGTATCATCAATGAATACCGCATCCACTACCGAAAGTTTAGCTGAAAAAACTGTATTTCCAATTCTTTTTGCAATCAGCTTTTCACACCTTTTAAACGACACCATACAGTCCCTCATTCCTGCTATATACCCGGTAATAAAGGATGCTTATAAGCTCACTTTTACACAAATCGGACTGATTACTTTGACTTTTCAAATGGCTGCTTCCTTATTCCAGCCCTTTGTAGGATTATATACTGACAAAAAACCGCAGCCATACTCCTTAGCCGTAGGCATGACGTTTACCTTGGTTGGTTTAATTTCATTGTCACTAGCATCAAGCTTTTATATGATCTTGCTTTCCGTAGGTTTGGTAGGTACAGGCTCTTCCATATTCCACCCTGAAGCATCCAGAATGGCCCATGCTGCTTCGGGTGGCAGACGTGGACTAGCACAATCCATCTTCCAGCTGGGTGGTAACTTTGGCAGCTCGCTCGGGCCATTGTTAGCAGCATGGATTATAGTACCCTATGGACAATCCAGCGTTATCTGGTTTTCTATCATCGCCATGGTGGCCATCATTGTGTTGAGCAAAGTAGGAAGTTGGTATAGGGGGCATATTACAGCGCTCAGGGCTAAAGGCAAGTCTAAAATTGCTGTACTTACCTATACTTTTTCTAAAAAGAAAGTTGTTTTTGCAGTAGCCATTTTATTAATCTTAATATTTTCAAAGTACTTCTACATGGCTAGCTTAACCAGCTATTTTACATTTTATTTGATTGACAAGTTTAATGTATCTGTACAAACCTCACAGGTATATCTGTTTATATTTCTAGTTTCAGTAGCAGCAGGAACGTTAATTGGAGGCCCGGTAGGCGATAAAATTGGCCGTAAGTACGTAATCTGGTTTTCCATTCTCGGTACTGCACCATTTGCTTTACTCTTACCCTATGCCAATCTATTCTGGACAGGCGTCCTAATTGTACCCATCGGTATAATATTAGCGTCAGCCTTTTCAGCTATCCTTGTTTATGCTCAAGAACTAATTCCTGGTAAAGTAGGCCTGGTGTCAGGTCTGTTTTTTGGTTTTGCTTTCGGTATGGGCGGAATAGGCTCAGCGCTGTTAGGTAAACTTGCGGATAGTACAAGCATTACCTACGTATTTCATGTTTGTTCGTTTCTACCATTGATTGGGTTGCTCACTGGGTTTTTACCAAATATCGAAAGCAAGCGGTAATTAAATTAATATTTATTTATTGTAAAAGATTGTCTTATTAGAAATCTTATTTCTTTAACTATATTTAACTTTATAATAGCCAAAGACATGAGAAAATATTTTATAATAAACGCACTTGTAATGTTACTGCTGGCATCAGCATCGCTGTTGAATGCTCAAGTACGTTTGCCGAATCTATTTAGCGACAACATGATTCTGCAACGAGATGCCGCTATCCCGGTTTGGGGAACAGCGACGCCAGAAAGCCAGGTGGTTGTGGTGTTAAATGGCAAACGTGCCAAAACAGTTGCAGATGTAAATGGTAAGTGGCGATTAAATCTGCCAGCTATGAAAGCAGGAGGACCACATACAATGTCTGTTTTTGAAGGAGACAACGTACAACCTACATTCGATTTCAAAAATATATTACTTGGCGATGTTTGGTTGGCCTCCGGGCAGTCGAACATGGAATGGGAGGTACGACAGTCTGCAAACGCACCGGAGGAAATCAAAAATGCGAATTATCCCGCCATTCGTTTCTTTAATGTTCCGCACAACGTACAGGCAAAACCACAGGACAGCCTAACTGTGGGTTCCTGGGTAACAATGGACACTACCGGCGTCAAAAATGCGTCAGCCGTTGCCTATTTTTTTGCCCGTGACCTGCATGCCGAATTAAATGTACCAATAGGTATCCTGCAATCTACATGGGGTGGTACTCCAGTGGAATCATGGACCAGCAAAGACAAACTGCTTACCTCCTCCATAACAAGGGAAAAAGTACTACAAAATGATACCATTACCTCAAAACATTTTATTCAGGACAGCCTGGATATGGTTCGCTTCTGGGAAATTGTGTACAAGCCTCAACGTCAAACTGACCTTGTCGTTTCTAAAGGTGACTATAACGACGGCTCCTGGCAACAGGTAAATATGCCAACGACGCTTAAGAACATGAATCTACCGGGTTTTCAAGGTATGATGTGGCTTCGCAAAACAGTAAATATTCCATCTTCCATGGCCGAAAAAATGCTAAAGATAGATCTAGGGCATCCGGAAATGAATTATTCATTATACTTCAATGGCGAGCTGATTGCTAAAAACATCTGGAACGCAAACCCCACGCATCAATATAACATACCTGCAAAGCTGATAAAACAGGGCGAAAATGTTATTGCGGTGCGCATGGCTTTTATGTGGCAAGGTGGTGGCTTTAATTCTCCTGCAGATCAGCTTTTTATCACCGATGGAGATGCCAAAATTACGCTGTCAGGGGCCTGGAAATATAATAAAGATCTGGAGCCTGCATTACCGATAATCAGAAACTATTACCAACACCCTGCTTTTTTATATAATGGGATGATTAACCCAGTTGTTCCATACGGCATCAAAGGGTTTATTTGGTACCAGGGAGAAAATAATGCAGGTGCTGCATTAGACTACCGTACTACCTTTCCAATGTTAATCGCTGATTGGCGCGCTAGGTGGAAAAAAGAAAATTTACCTTTTTTATACGTGCAGCTAGCCAATTATATGAAACGGCACGATCAACCTACCGAAAGTGACTGGGCCCAGCTTCGTGAAGCACAAACCCTCACTTTAAAGCAGCCCCATACGGGCATGGCCACCGCCATTGATATCGGTGAAGCCGGTGATATCCATCCTAAAAACAAACAGGAAGTAGGCAGAAGACTTGCATTAATCGCCAAGCGTCAGGTTTATAAAAAGAAAGTTCAGGCATCTGGCCCTATGTACAACAACCATAAAATAGAAGGTGAAAAGATCAGGGTCAGTTTCCAAGAAACAGGAAAAGGATTGACCACCAGCGACAAAGGTCCATTGAAAGGATTTGCCCTCGCTGGAAGTGATATGAAGTTTTATTGGGCCAACGGTGTCATTGAGGGAAATACGGTGGTGCTTTCGGCCAATGAAGTTAAATCACCAGTTGCCATCCGGTATGCCTGGGCAGATAACCCAGACTGTAACCTCATTAATCTTGATGGTTTACCAGCCGTTCCATTTCGCACAGGCAACTAATGTTTGCTCATTAATTTATTTACCATTCCCGTTATCGGAGTGGTAAATAGGTTGACGACGGATCATCCCCCTTTTTATAAATAATAACAGCATTACACCGTTGGTCTTTACCAATTTCAAAAGCTATTCCTTCCTTATCAATCCAGATATGTAGAACCTGATTGGCATTTAGAGGAAATTTAACTTCCTGTACATCAAAAGCTGATCTGATATTGGTCAAAGTTGAATTAACGCCAATTCCAGTTTTTGTTTTATACGCTGGAGAAGTTACTCTAATTTGCCTCACCTTAGGAGGTTCCTGATCTTCAGTACTTCGGGCAGCAAAAATAGCTATCGAATACCTGGTATCATCTTGATTATCAAACCAGAAGGCAACCATTTTTTGCATAGCTGCATCACTTGAGTCGGGCTTGCCTAACATTTTAATTACATCCTCTGAATTTTCATCTATTTTTATTTTTCCCGCGGCGTAACCTGTTATTATAGCAAAATCTGCGTCATTTTGTACAGTCTCAGGTATCAGACTATCTTTTTCTACAGCTGCTGTGTTTCCCTTCTCCTGCTGGAGATCTTTGTTTGTTTTTATATCCTTGTTAGTGCAAGCTGCAAAAACGATTGTGAAATACATTAATAATGCTGTTACAGCTTTACGTTTAATCATCTGCTAATTATTTGATTAAAAACGGAATAATGGAATTAAATGTTCTAAATAATGCCTAATAAATTATGTTTTTAAAATAAACCTGAAAGATTAATAAATAAATTAGATTTTTTTTAAATCTCAATCGTCTTCATAGTATAAACATACCTATTTTGAAAGCCGCGTTCATGCCAAAAGACCATAACAGCTACATTGTTGAAACCATTAAAGCATATGGCAAGAGTTTGATGGGCTTTATTAGAAAGCAGGTTAATAGTGAGGCAGACGCAGAAGATATTTTGCAGGATGTCTGGTACCAGTTAAGCAATGTGATCAATGCGCAACCCATTGAGCAAACCAGTGCATGGTTATACCGCGTAGCCAAAAATAAGATTCTTGATAAACATAAAAAACACAGATAGCGTCTTTTAGATGACATTTATAAAGAAGAAGTTAGTGATGAAGCACCCGACCTGATCAGTATTCTGATGATTGAGGTGACTACTCCGGAAACGGCTTACCTGCGCAATCTTTTTTGGGAACAGCTCTTCCTGGCGCTGGATGAGTTACCAATCGAACAAAAACAGGTGTTTGTTTGGCAGGAATTGGAAGACTTGTCATTTGACGAAATATCCGAAAAAACAGGGATTAAGTTTAATACCCTGGTATCCAGAAAGCGTTATGCGGTACAACACCTTCGAAAGCGATTAAAGCAATTGTACACAGAGATTAGAGAATATTAACAAAAACACACCATCAAATGAAATCAACATTCAATAGAAACCGAAGAAAATTTATTCTTATTCCCCTCGGCGTGGCCGCATTACTTGCTCTTATCAGTTATGTTGTGATGTTATTGTGGAATAATATTTTACCTAATACACTGAGTGTTAATCCGATTACGTTTTGGCAAGCAATGGGCATCTTTGTCTTATGTAAAATCCTTTTTGGGTTTGGCAGACATGGTGGAGGTGCATCATGGGGAAAACGCAAGATGTTGGAGCGGTGTAAACAGATGACACCGGAGGAAAGGCAACAATTTAAAGATGAAATGAAGCAAAAAATGTGCGGATGGACGAAACACAATAATCCGCAAAATAGCTAACCCTAAAATATAGAAATATGTACCTTACTGTATTTAAAACAAGTGTTGCAACTTATGAACAGAGTCTTAGCATGCAGCTGCTGTTAAACGGATTACCATCTACTTCCGAATGTAATTTCGATCTGGAAGATAGCGACAAGATTTTGAGGTTAATCAGCACAGACTTACAGCCTCATATAGTATGTCAGTTATTGCAACGCGAAGGTTATCACTGTGAAACAATGGAATCTTTTAACTATCAAACATCAAACTTTTAAGACCCCACGGAAGCCCCTGGCTGCATAATACGATTGTGCACCGTTATGATAAATAAATACATGTTCATACCGAAAATCTCCGAAAATTGCACCTCCATGTTTGCGAATAGCGTCCGGGGTTTGTAACCAGCTTGAGGTTTTTCTGTCGAATTTTCCTAAACGCTGCAGCTGCCGGTATTGATCTTCGTTTAATACCTCAATGCCCATTTCATTTGCCATGTTCATTGCACTGTTTGCCGGCCTGTTTTCTTTCCTCGAATCCAATCCTTCCCGGTCATAACAAACACTTCGGCGGCCTGCTGGACTTTCCGCAGAGAAATCAAAAAAGTGGTATTCACCAGTTACTTTATCATAACCGGCAACATCAGGCTCACCACCAGTTCTTTCCATTTCATATAGTGACCACAATATTTCCGGGCTAGGCGCTAGCCTCTCCTCTACATCTTGCCATTCAATATCTGGATGTCTGTTTTTGTTTTTCTCAAAACGTGTTTTTAAGATGTCTAGCAATTCTTCCTTTTGGGCTTGCGCCAGCTTAGTGTATTTATTATGCTTCATATAATTCTAAATATAAACCATATTTTTCACAATTTTTACCTTATGGTTTGAATCAAAACAAGTTACAACTAAGAATAATAACAAAAACTTATGGATATTAATCAATTATGCTAATTAAAAGCTAAAATGCTGGTAAAGAGTATTCCCAAACTCAATAAATGTCCTTTGTCACAGGAAAGTTCATAAAAACGTTAATACATAAGGTTGTATTTTATTCAAATTCCTTTACTTTAGCGACTTTTAATAGAATATGATAGAGAACACGATAAATGCAATCAATAATTTAATATGGAGTGATGCTTTAATATTCCTTTGTATGGGAGCTGGAATTTACTTCTCCATCATCACCAGGTTTGTACAGGTGCGCTACCTTAAAGAAATGATTCGTTTGTTATTTGATGGAAAAAGCTCCGCTAAGGGAGTAAGTTCTTTCCAGGCTTTCGCCATTGCCATATCAGGTCGTATAGGAACAGGAAACATCGCCGGAGTAGCTACAGCGATAGCTATGGGCGGTCCGGGTGCAGTATTTTGGATGTGGCTTATTGCGTTTTTAGGAAGTGCATCTGCGTTTATTGAAGCAACCCTGGGCCAGGTTTACAAACAGGTAAACAATGGGCAATATCGCGGAGGTCCGGCTTTCTACATTGAAAAAGGACTTGGCATTAAATGGTATGCCATATTATTTGCTGTTGCTACCGTGATAAGTACAGCATTGTTTCTTCCGGGTGTGCAAAGTAATAGCATTGCGCTTAGCATGCAGAATGCATTTAATGTGCCGGTGGCTTATACAGGCGTAGGTGTTGTAGTTTTACTTGCCATGATCATCTTTGGAGGGGTTAAACGAATCGGTAAAGTAGCGGAAATTGTTGTGCCTTTCATGGCAGGTGCTTATATTCTGATGGCCCTTATCATCATGGTCCTTAATTTCTCGCAAATTCCATCAGTTTTTTCGCTTATCATCAGATCTGCCTTTGACTTAGAACCTGCTTTTGCAGGGGTATTTGGTATGGCCGTAGCATGGGGTGTAAAAAGAGGGATCTATTCGAACGAAGCAGGGCAGGGTACTGCTCCACATGCCGCTGCCGCAGCAGAAGTAACTCACCCTGCTAAACAAGGATTAGTTCAGGCATTTTCAGTGTATGTAGATACGCTATTCGTTTGCACAGCTACCGCGTTCATGATTCTCTTTACAGG
>NZ_JAZQNU010000089.1:0-1875 GCF_045627485.1 Pedobacter sp.
TTCCTTACATTGTCCATTACCTGGTCCGTGTCTGTATTTGCTTTTTCATTTCTGCCATGTACTTCCGCATGTACTGTTGTGCCTATTCTTTTCACCTGAAAGGTGGAAGTGGCACTGTCCTCGAAAAAATGAGCAGTAGACGCATCGAGGTTTTTCGGGTTCGAAGCAGGCCTCACCGTAATGGAGGTAACTTCAGTATCGGGACTCGATTCTTCCTTAATAGACTCTACCTTAACCCAATCATAACCGTCGCCAGTGGACGTTCCAGGTCCTGGGATATCAATCTTCAAGTAATCGCCCTCCTGTACCCAACGTTTTACCTCATTACCAGTACGATCTGTAAGCATAAAAGTAGATACTGGTACTTCACAGACTTCATACCAACGGTAAACCTCCATTAGCTTGTTTTTAGCTACCAAGTAATATTCTTTTGCTGCAGCAGTGCTATCAAATTCTGTCTGGGCATGAATATCCATTTTGCTGCCTTCTTGTTGTTCGGGAATGTGACTTTCCATATGCATGTGTTTAGTTAATTGTTTCAACGTATTTCCAGATAAGGAAAACTGTTTATAACAGATATTGTTTTTTCTTTTTAAGCACTGTAACATGGAAAATAATAAAGTAAAACAAATTCACGACTATGGTCAGAGTATATGGCTTGATTTTATTGATCGGGAAATTATCAAATCCGGCACTTTACAACGTCTAATCGAAGAGGACGGGGTGCGGGGAGTGACGTCCAACCCTGCAATCTTTGAAAAGGCCATTACAGGTAGTTCAGATTACGATGAAGACATTAAACGTTTATCAGAAACGCAGAAAGACCTTGAACTACTTTTTTATCAGCTTGCAATAGCTGATATTAAAAGCGCCGCTGATTTGTTCAAACCATTATTTAATGATACAGTGAAAGGTGCTGACGGTTATGTTAGCCTGGAGGTTTCACCTCGTTTAGCCCTCAATACCCAGGGTACCATTGCCCAGGCCCTAAGGTTATGGAAAGAAGTAGACCGGGAAAATGTAATGATCAAAATACCAGGTACAGAAGAAGGGCTGGAGGCCATTCGTTATGCCATTGAACAGGGTATTAATATCAATGTTACTTTATTATTTGGTATTGATCGCTATGAGGCGGTAACAGAAGCATATATTTCCGGTCTTGAATCCCGCTTGCACCAGGGGCTTCCAATCGCCAACATTGCCTCTGTGGCCAGCTTTTTCCTGAGCCGAATTGATGTACTCGTTGACCCAATATTAGATGAAAAAGGTCTGGGCGATTTAAAAGGGGAGGTGGCCATCGCCTCTGCAAAAACAGCCTACCAGCGCTATAAAGAAATATTCAGTTCTGACCGCTGGCGCAGGCTTGCCGCTGCAGGTGCAAAACCACAACGGTTACTGTGGGCAAGTACTAGCAGTAAAAACCCTGCATTTAAAGCCACCAAATATGTAGACGCACTGATTGGACCTGATACGGTAAATACGGTTCCCTTGGAGACCATAGAGGCCTTTAGACAAGAAGGTACGCCTGCAAATACATTGGAAAACGACCTGGACAAAGCTGCTGATACCTTGCGACGCATAAAAGACGCTGGCATCGACATCAATCAGGTGACCAGGCAACTCGAAGAAGAAGGAATAGAAAAATTTATAGCCCCATACAACAAATTACTAAATGCAATAGAAGAACAATTAAAGTGCTAATAAAACCCTAGTTTATGGAAAACACAAAATCGAACCCCCATACTAAGTATCCTGTGCCACCATTTCCAAAACAGGAACAAGAAAACCCTGGAACCGAAGATCAAATGACACCAACGGCCGATCATGGTGAAAAGAGCTATAAAGGTTCAGGTAAACTTACTGGTAAAAAAGCAC
>NZ_JAZQNU010000090.1:0-27190 GCF_045627485.1 Pedobacter sp.
AATTGGTGGTTCTGCAATGGACGGTATTGCTCGTCAACCAGAAGCGGCCTCTAAAATCCAAACTGCGATGTTAATCGCTGCTGCCTTCGTTGAGGCTGTTGCGCTTTTCGCAGTAGTAGTTGCCCTAATGGGTAATGGCTAATTAAACTTGTGCCCGGTTAACACCGGGTACAAATTTTTAAAAAGAAAACACTAGATATAATAATATAAGATGGAATTATTAGTACCGGAATTTGGTTTAGTTATTTTTCAAACAATAGCCTTTCTATTGTTAATGTTTATTTTAACCAAGTTTGCTTGGAAGCCAGTTTTAGCGGCCATCAAAGAGCGTGAGAACTCAATTGATGAGGCGTTAAGCAAAGCTGAATTAGCTAAACAGGAAATGGCTCGTTTAACTTCTCAAAACGAAGAGTTAATGAAATCTGCACGTGCTGAGCGTGACCAAATGCTAAAAGAAGCTAAAATATTAAAAGATAATATCGTTAATGAAGCAAAAACTCAAGCGCATGCTGAGGGGGCTAAATTAATTGAGAAAGCAAGGATCGAAATCGAGAATCAAAAGAAAACTGCTTTGTTTGAATTAAAAAGTCAGGTTTCAAGTTTATCTATCGAGATTGCAGAACGTGTTTTACGTGAGCAACTAAAAGATAAATCTACGCAGGAAGATTTGGTTGCAAATCTTTTAAAAGATGTTGAATTAAACTAATTGTTTCAATTAGATAAATAAGATTAAAATGTCAGAAAATAAAGCAGCATCAAGATACGCCAAATCGATCATTGACCTTTCCAATGAGCATAATGTGATGGAAGAGGTTAAAGCGGATATGGTTTTAATATCAGGTGTCATCCAGCGTAACTCGGAATTGGAAGCGATCCTTAAAAACCCTATTATTCCTGTAGCTAAAAAAGAAGGTATTTTGGCCGATTTATTTAAGGGCAAGGTGCATGTGATCACCAATTCATTTATGAACCTGATGGTTAACAAAGGTCGTTCGGCCATTTTGTTTTCTGCGACGAAACAAGTAATTACACAATACAATGAGTTAAAAGGTATTGTTACTGCTGATGTGTCGTCTGCTGTTGCACTTACCGCTGAAAACAGGTCGGAAATTGCTGCCATTGTTAAAAAGGAGATCGGTGCTAATGAAGTGGTGATCAACGAAAAAGTAGATGCTGACCTGATAGGTGGTTTTATTCTGAAAGTTGGTGATAAACAATTTGATGCTAGTATTGCCGGCGGGTTGAATAAATTAAAAAAGGAATTTGCCCAGGGCGTGGTATAATTCACAAGATAAAAGTTAAAAAAATTACTGATTTACAATAGAAAATATAAATTATGGTAGAGGTAAGACCAGACGAAGTATCGGCAATTATCAGGCAACAATTGTCGGGCTTTAAATCAGAAGCTGAACTGGAAGAAGTAGGTACCGTATTACAAGTGGGTGATGGTATTGCCCGTGTATATGGTTTAACTAAAGTTCAATCAGGTGAGCTTGTTGAATTTGCAAGCGGATTGCAAGGTATCGTTTTGAATCTTGAAGAAGATAATGTTGGTGTAGTAACGTTAGGATCTTCAGCTGATGTTAAAGAAGGCGATACAGTAAAAAGAACTACAAAAATTGCCTCTATTAAAGTAGGTGAAGGTATGCTTGGCCGTGTTGTAAATACAATGGGTGAGCCTATCGATGGTAAGGGGCCTATTTTAGGGGAGACTTACGAAATGCCTATCGAACGTAAAGCGCCAGGTGTAATTTACCGTCAGCCAGTTAATGAGCCTCTTCAAACAGGTATCAAAGCTATTGATGCGATGATTCCAATTGGACGTGGACAACGTGAGTTGGTAATTGGTGACCGTCAAACTGGTAAATCTGCCGTTTGTATCGATACTATTATCAATCAAAAAGAATTTTACGAAGCAGGTAACCCTGTTTATTGTATATATGTAGCTTGTGGTCAAAAAGCAAGTACAGTAGCTAACGTAGTACGTACTTTAGAAGAAAATGGCGCAATGGCTTATACCATCGTGGTTGCTGCATCTGCTGCAGATCCTGCTCCATTACAATTCTATGCGCCTTTCGCAGGGGCGGCTATCGGGGAGTTCTTCCGTGATACAGGTCGTCCGGCGTTAATCGTTTATGATGATTTGTCTAAACAGGCTGTTGCTTACCGTGAGGTTTCCTTGTTACTTCGTCGTCCACCGGGTCGTGAAGCTTATCCTGGAGACGTTTTCTACCTTCACAGTCGTTTATTAGAGCGTGCTGCAAAAATCAACCAGAATGATAACATTGCTCAAGCCATGAATGATTTGCCTGAGTCTTTGAAAGGTATAGTTAAAGGTGGTGGTTCATTAACTGCATTACCTATTATCGAAACTCAAGCTGGTGACGTTTCTGCTTATATTCCAACTAACGTAATTTCGATTACTGACGGACAGATCTTCTTAGAATCTAACTTGTTTAATGCAGGTGTTCGCCCGGCTATTAACGTAGGTATTTCCGTATCTCGTGTAGGTGGTAACGCACAAATCAAGTCAATGAAGAAAGTTGCTGGTACATTGAAATTGGATCAGGCTCAATACCGTGAGTTAGAGGCTTTCTCTAAATTCGGTTCTGACTTAGATGCAGCAACCAAATCTGTATTGGATAAAGGTGCGCGTAACGTAGAGATCCTTAAACAAGGTCAGTTCTCTCCACTAACCGTAGAGAAACAAGTTGCGATCGTTTATATCGGTACTAAAAACTTAATGCGTTCAGTTCCTGTAAACAAAATCAGAGAATTTGAAGCAGAATATTTACAACAGTTAGAATTGCGTCACCCTGAAACTTTACAAGCGTTAAAAGCGGGTAAATTGGATGATACAGTAACTGGTGTATTAGAAACAGTAGCTAAAGAACTAGCAGGTAAATACTAATTTGCTCTGGCAGAAGATAAAAAAGAATGGCTAATTTAAAAGAAGTAAGAATACGTATAGCGTCGGTACAATCTACACAGCAGATTACCAAAGCCATGAAAATGGTTTCGGCTGCTAAGTTAAAGCGTGCCACCAATGCTATTACTCAATTACGTCCCTACGCTACAAAGCTTAAAGATATCCTTGGAAATCTTTCTGCAAGTTTGGAAGGAACTACCTCTCCATATCTGCAAGAACGTGAGCCTAACAAGGTTTTAATTGTAGTAGTATCTTCTAACCGTGGTTTAGCAGGTGCCTTTAACATGAACGTGATTAAAGCCGCCAATAACCTTATCGCGGAGAAATACAGTGATCAATTTGCCAAAGGGCATGTAAGCATTGCTGCCATTGGAAAGAAGGCTCAGGACTTCTTTGAAAAACGTAGCTATAAGATGGTTGGAAACAACAACGGGGTTTATGCAGCACTTACCTTTGAAAATGTAACTAAAATTACCGAATCCATCATGGCTGGGTTTGTGAAAGGAGAGTATGATAAGGTGGAGGTAATTTATAACCGCTTTAAAAATGCTGCCGTTCAATTTGTTACTACAGAGCAATTGTTGCCACTTCCGAAACCGGAGCAGACAACAGTGCAAACTTCTAATATTGATTTTATTTTAGAGCCTTCTCAGGAACAAATTGTAGAACAGTTAATTCCGAAGTCGATTAAAATCCAATTATACAAAGCATTATTAGATTCACATGCTTCTGAACATGGTGCAAGAATGACTTCCATGGATAAAGCCACGGAAAATGCAGGTGATTTGTTGAAAGCTTTAAAATTAGCTTACAACCAGGCGCGTCAGGCGGCAATCACAACCGAGTTATCGGAAATTGTGAGTGGTGCTGCTGCACTAAACGGATAGTTCTTGAACACATACGAAAGCCTTTACCTTCGCAGGTAAAGGCTTTTTTAATATAATCTATTTATGAAACGACTATATACCCTGTTAGTGCTGAGTTTGCTATTTCAAAGCAGCTTATATGCACAAAAGAAAAATGATCAGGGTTTCCGCGATTATACCAATGCGGTGTTATGGCAGCAGCACTCAGGTGAGTTACGCGCCCTTACTTTTCAGGCCTACAACTTCGCAAGGCTATCGTTGTTAGAGCAGCTTAAAACAGCCGATACCACTAAAAAGAATGCTGTGGTTGTTGATATCGATGAAACGGTTTTAGATAATTCTCCTTTTCAAGGTAAAGAGCTTCGGAAAGGACTTAGCTATTCTCAAGCTGATTGGGAAGACTGGACCAGTAAAGGTTTGGCCGATACCATTCCAGGAGCCCTCGGCTTTCTTAAATTTGCAGCCCGGTTTAATGTCGAAGTTTTTTATGTAAGTAACCGCCTGACATCTGAAGCTGCCGGCACGTTGAAAAATCTACAACACTTTGGTTTTCCGAATGCTGATGCTGAGCACCTGTTGCTTAATAGTGGTACTTCCGACAAGGAACCTCGCAGGGAAAAAATAGGCGAGCAGTACAATATCCTGTTGTTGTGTGGCGACAATTTAAGCGACTTGTCGAATGTCTTCTACCGGGAGAACAAAAATACAAAGGAAGAGGTTGACCGTGCATGGCAATTGTTTGGAACCAAGTTTATTGTGTTTCCTAACCCAATGTATGGAGATTGGGAAAAGCAATTATACAAGGGCAAAGACTTAAAAGAAAAAGAGAAAGCAGATCAAAGGCTGGAAGCCTTAAAAACTTATTAGTGGTTTATGCTTTTTTAAGGAATTAATAATTAATTTTGTAGAATTAACATATAAACTTTATCATGGATCAGAAACCAAAATACAATACCGAAAGCATGCAAAGAGCTAATCAAACGTCTATTTATCAATTAATGACGATTGGAGTCATTGTCAGTATAATTGGCGTATTTCTTCGTTTTGCTGGTGATTCAATGATGTTATCTATTGTATCTTGGGTAATTTTATTCGTTGGTGCTTTCATTTGCTGTAAAGCAGTTTTCAAAATACTAGGTTCCTAATTCCAGGTTTAGAATTTGAACATATAAAAACAGTCCCGGATGATTATCCGGGACTGTTTTTGTTTTGACCAGTATATGGTCAGTACGTTTACTGCAACAAAACAGCGCTGGTTAATAATGGGCTAGATGATTCTTTTTTTATTGTCTTTAACAAATGATTCCCAGCCAGAATAGGACTTTCCTTTTCCGCTGGTACTTACCCGTTGAAAAGAATGGCAAACTGCAACCGCCAACCCATCGGTAGCATCTAAAAATTCAGGTGTCTCTTTAAAATTGAGCAGCCTTTGTAGCATGGCAGCCACTTGTTCTTTACCTGCACTACCACTTCCCGTAATGGATTGTTTAATTTTCCGTGGTGCATATTCAGAAACCGGAATGTTCCTTGACAGGGCGGCCGCCATCGCAATACCTTGTGCCCTGCCTAGCTTCAGCATTACCTGTATGTTTTTGCCATAGAATGGCGCTTCAATGGCCAGTACATCGGGTTTGTACTCATCCAGCAACACAATGGTTTTCTCAAATATCCTTTGTAATTTTAGAAAATGGTCATCCATATGATCCATGCGAACGATCCCCATGGTGATTAACTCTATTTTACTTCCCTTCTCCAGAATTACCCCGTAACCCATTACGGCTGTTCCTGGGTCGATACCCATGATAACCCTTTCCTTTTTTTCCGCCAACATAGAACAATATTAAGCATATTTGCAGATAGTAAAAGTAAAAAATTGACAGCCACCCACAAAAAGCTCATCTCTTACAGTCTAAAAATTGCCATCGTGGTATTTGCATTTTGGTTTATTTACCAAAAACTGAGTACTAATAACGATTTAAAGGAATTTATTCTGCTTATGCAGGCTACCCCAGAAAGTCAAATCTGGCTGGTATTATCTATAGTCAGCTTGCTTATGCTGCTTAACTGGGGATTGGAGGCTGTTAAATGGCAAAGGCTCATTAAATCGGTAGAGAAGCTTAGTCTCTGGCGGTCTATAGAATCTGTTTTTTGCGGATTAACCTTAGCAATATTTACCCCTAACCGTTTGGGTGAATATGGCGGCCGGGTGTTTTTTCTGTCGCCTAAACGAAGGATCATTGGTGTAATCGCAATGGCGGTGGGTAACATTGGCCAATTGGTATTAACCAATATTTTTGGTTCCATTGCTGTCTGCATGTTTGTTTACCGTTTCAAGTTATTGAACGAAGGTTTATTTCTTGCACTTTGTGCTTTTGCTACTGCATTTTGTCTTTTTTTCTTCTTCTTCTTTTTTAATATCAAATGGCTTAACAGCTTACTGCTCTCCATTAGATGGACCCGGCAGTATCAACGCTTTTATAGAGTTTTGTCCCGGTACAAAAAAGTAGAGCTCACCAAAATATTATTGCTTTGCCTGGCACGTTATGTGGTTTTCAGCACACAATATTTTATCATGTTCAAATGGTTGATTCCAGAGCTGCATGCCATAGATATTATCATGATGGTATGTATTTTGTTTTTTGTACAGTCATCCCTGCCATCGCTTGATTTATTTGACATCGGAATCCGTAGTGTTACGGCCTTGTTTTTCTTTAACTATGTTACCGATAAAAATGCTGCTGTAGTGGCCTGTACAGCCAGTATTTGGCTAATAAATATCATTATTCCTGCTATATTAGGATCTTACTTCGTATTTAAACTCAACTTCTTTGGAAATACTCAGCGTAGTTAATGTTGTCAGTCTTTTTTTAACCCTGCTTTATGTGGTGGTCGTCATCAGTTTCATCATTGGATGGAGAAAATTACGTGACTATTCTCCAACGATCAGGCAAGGGCAAACCCCCGTAAGCATCATTGTGGCTGCGCGTGATGAGGAAGAGAACATTGCTAAAACCATTGAAGATATACTGGCCCAAACCTATAGCCATGAACTCACAGAAGTTATTTTCATTGACGATCATTCCACCGATCGCACTGCAGAAATCATATCCCGATACCCACGGGTAAAGCTGATCAGTCTGCAAGAGAAAACCTTAAATTCCTATAAAAAGAAAGCTATTGAAACCGCAATTGGCGGGGCTAGTGGCAAGTTGATCATCACTACAGATGCTGATTGCAGGATGGGTGCTGAATGGCTGCAAACCATTGTGCAATATTACGAAGAGAACGATTATAAAATGATTTCTTCACCTGTGGCTTACACAGGGGAGAAAAACTTCTTTGAGCGTGCGCAGTCACTGGAATTCTTATACCTGATTGGCCTGGGGGCATCAACCATTGGCAACAACAAACCGTCCACTTGCAACGGCGCAAACCTTGCTTATGAACGCGATGCCTTTTATGAGGTAGGTGGATTTAAAGGGATTGACGATCTGGCTTCTGGTGACGATGAATTGTTGCTACATAAAATGGCCGCACGTTACGGTCAGAAGATAGGTTTTTTGAAAAACAGAAATGCTATTGTTTACACACAGGCAAAACCCACTTTAACCGAGTTTATACAGCAGCGTAAGCGTTGGGCATCAAAAAGCACCCGGTATAAAAATAAAAGTATTATTGTTTTGGGTGTTTTAATATGGTTGTTTAACCTCAGCATTGTATGTAATATCGTTGCTGGCCTGTTTAACCCGGTATTTTTATATATTTCGCTGGTACAGCTCCTTTTTAAAATAATGTTTGAATTCCTATTTTTAAGGGCGGTTACCGGTTTTGCGCGTCGCCGGGAGCTAATGGTATTATCACCTATACTCAGTATCATGCACATTGTTTACATTTTATTCATTGGCATTGCTGGAAACTCCGGAAAATATCAGTGGAAGGGAAGAATGGTAAAATGAGCAAACACCAGCAGAGCCCATCAAAAAAGATATGGAATAAATTCAAGAAAAATAAGCTGGCTTTCGGCGGTATGATCTTTATTGGCGTACTGATGGTGATGGGGATATTGGGATATTTAATTACGCCGGATCATTCGCCAATGGCCAATACCATGCACCTGCAGCTGAGCAACAAAAAGCCAGGGCGCACTTTTCAGTTTCTCATAACCTCAAGAAATCCTGATGTGGAGCAGGTGAACCTGTTTACTAAAATGCTCAAAGGGCAGGAGCCTAATTTTAAGAGTATCCCCATCACATCTTACCGGGTTAAAGGCGATGTAATTTATGCCAGGGAATACATAGGCGACGAAGAGCAAGCTGAGGAAACCGTTTTCCCGCGTTTTGGAGGTAAGCAGGTATATAAACAAACATTTTGGCTAGGTACCGATATGTATGGCCGCGACATGCTTAGCCGCCTCATCATAGGCATACGGGTCTCCTTATCAGTAGGTTTAGCTGCCGTTATCATCTCCTTAACCATAGGGATCAGTTTGGGTGCCCTGTCTGGCTATTTTGGCGGTAAAGTTGATGCAGCCATCAGCTGGTTCATGAATGTGGTGTGGTCATTACCATCGCTATTGCTGGTTATTGCTATATCCTTTGCCCTGGGTAAAGGTTTCTGGCAGATATTTATAGCTGTTGGTTTATCTACGTGGGTAGATGTGGCCCGCCTGGTGCGCGGCCAAGTGATGGCATTGAAAGAAGTAGAGTTTGTAGAGGCAAGCAGGGCTTTGGGCTTTCCTACCAGCAGGATCATTGTTAAACACATTCTTCCTAATATTGCCGGGCCTATTTTAGTTGTAGCATCAGCTAATTTTGCAGCTGCCATTATTTTAGAATCCGGCCTCAGTTTTCTCGGTTTTGGGGCCCAGCCACCTATGCCCAGTTGGGGCGGCATGATAAAGGAAAACTATGGTTACATTATTATGGATGCAGCTTACCTGGCCGTTTTACCTGGACTGGCCATCATGTTTACCGTTTACGCATTCAACCTTCTTGCCATAGGATTGCGCGATGCTTTTGATGTAAAATCTCAAAATGTAACGGTTTAAGTTAAATCGTTATTCCCTATCTTTGTTTCATGTTGTTAAATTGTTATCAGGAAGAGCTTTTAGAGGCGGGCTGTGATGAGGCTGGGAGAGGCTGTTTGGCCGGACCGGTATTTGCTGCCGCCGTAATCCTGCCCAAAGATTTTGTTGCAGGTGAATTAACGGACTCTAAAATGCTTAATCACAAACAACGTGATGAATTGCGCATTATCATCGAAAAGACAGCCCTTTGCTGGGCAGTAGCCTCCGTTGATAACGAAGAAATCGACAGGATCAATATCCTGAACGCTTCTTTTCTGGCCATGCACCGGGCTATCGAAAAGCTAAGCATTAAACCACAATATCTAAGTATTGACGGTAACCGCTTTAAAACTTATCCTGAAATTCCTCATACCTGCGTGGTAAAAGGCGATGGTAAATACCTGAATATAGCCGCTGCCTCCATTTTGGCAAAGACCCATCGTGATGAATATATGGTGAAACTTGCGGAGGAATATCCCCTGTACGACTGGCACCAAAACAAAGGCTATCCCACCATTATGCATCGCAATGCATCCTTAAATTACGGTTTAACACCCTACCACCGTAAAACCTTCACCATAAGCAGTCCACAGTTAATTCTATTCGAAAACAACGAAAGATAATTAGTAAATTAACATCGGTGAAAGTATTGATGTTAACTTATAAAGTCCCTTTTCCACCTAACAGTGGGTACCCCATCGTAGTTTATAACACGATAAAAGGACTATTGAACCATGATGTAGAGGTTACGTTGTTTAGCCTTAACACTAAGGTAAACCATGTAGATCCCGATGATATTTACGATCCGGTGTATGAGGCTATTAACTTCTATACCCATGATATTGAAACGGAGGCAAACCTCTGGGCCATGCTACTCAATGTGTTCTCTAATGAGTCTTACAATGTGTCGCGTTATTATACAGAGGATGCCGCTAAATTATTAGAGAATATCTTACGTGAACACGAGTTTGATATCGTTCAGTTTGAAGGGCTGTTTGTGGTCCCTTACCTCGATGTGGTGAAAGCGAATAGCAATGCCAAGTTAATTTATCGTGCACATAACATTGTTTTTGATGTATGGGAACGATTAGCCTATACCGAAAGGTTTACACCAAGAAGAAAGTACCTGGAGTTTCTGGCCAGGAGGTTAAAATCATATGAGACGGACCAGATTAACCGTTTCCATCAAATCTTTGCCATCAGTGAGCAGGATCGGCAAAGCATCCTGCGTTTTGGTTGTGAAACCAGACTGGAAGTCCTTCCGGTAGCGTTAGACCTTGACAAATACATCACTACCACACCCAGTAATACTTCCCCTACTTTGTTTCATTTAGGTGCCATGGATTTCCGTCCCAATAAAGAAGGGTTGGAGTGGTTCCTTTACGAAATATGGCCCGATATTGAAAAGCTGAATAGTGAACTGCGTTTTTACATTGCTGGAAAAAATATGCAACAGGAGTTTTTCGAATACGATTCGGATAATGTGGTGGTTGAAGGGGAGGTTCTGGATGCTGTAGAATTTATCAACTCCAAAGCCATCATGATTGTACCGTTATTGAGCGGCAGTGGTATGCGGGTAAAAATCATTGAGGGTATGGCCATGCGTAAATGTATCATTGCCACAACCATGGCAGCCGAAGGAATTTTTTGCCACCATGGTAAAGATATTCTCATTGCTGATACCCCGGATGAGTTTTACCGTTCCATACTGCAATGCATTACCAACCCCGGTAAACTGGTGGAAATTGGCGAACATGCGCGTAAAACTGTCAACAAATATTACAACATTTCCACCATCTCTGCGCATATGCTCAAAATCTACGAACGTTTACTTAATACATAAAAATGTGTACTTTTGGGCTACATTAAGCACAAAAAGATAGCATGAAGAATACCGCGTTAACAGAAAAACATATAGCATTAGGCGCTAAAATGGTGCCATTTGCGGGATACAATATGCCCGTTCAATACGAAGGAATCAATGCGGAGCACAGCACAGTTAGAAACGGGGTTGGGGTATTCGACGTAAGCCACATGGGCGAGTTTATCCTTAAGGGCGAAAAAGCGTTAGACCTGATCCAACGCGTATCCAGTAATGATGCTTCTAAATTATACGATGGTAAAATTCAATACGCTTATTTGCCTAACGAAAAAGGCGGTATTGTTGACGATTTATTGATATACCGTATAGATGAAAAAACCTATATGCTAGTGGTTAATGCATCGAACATAGAGAAAGACTGGAACTGGATCCAGAAATTCAATACAGATGGCGTGGAAATGCACAACATCTCTGATAAAACTTCCTTATTGGCTGTACAAGGGCCAAAGGCTGCGGAAGCTTTACAAAGTTTAACAGACATTGACCTTGCTTCCATGGAATACTACAATTTTAAGAAAGGTACATTTGCTGGTATAGAGAACGTATTGATATCTGCTACGGGTTATACTGGTGCAGGTGGCTTTGAAATCTACTTTGAAAACGAAAATGCTAATGCCATATGGGATGCCATTTTCGAAGCAGGTGCACCGTTTAACATCAAACCTATTGGTTTAGGCGCACGCGATACCCTACGTTTAGAAATGGGCTTCTGTTTATATGGAAACGACATTGATGATACAACATCGCCATTAGAAGCTGGCTTAGGCTGGGTAACAAAATTCACAAAAAACTTCACTAATTCTGAAGCGTTGAAAGCACAGAAAGAAGCTGGTGTGAGTAAAAAGCTGATGGGTATTGAAATGATAGACCGTGGTATCCCCCGTCATGATTACCAGATCGTAGATGCAGATGGAAATGTAATTGGTAAAGTAACTTCAGGAACGCAGTCGCCATCTTTACAGAAAGCCATTGGTATGGGGTATGTAGAGAAAGCATTGGCAAAGGAAGGTGCAGAAGTTTACATCCTGATCCGCGACAAAAAGGTGAAAGCAAAACTGGTTAAATTCCCATTTAAATAGTTGGCAAGCCTAGATGCAAAGGAAAATTGAAGTGTGTTTAACTCCGGCACTGCTGGATTTATATACTATTGAAAACAGTATTGTGGTGGTGATAGATGTGCTTAGGGCAACTTCATCAATGGTGTATGGATTGGATAATGGCGCAGAAGCCATTATTCCAGTGGCACAGGTAGATGACTGCCTGCAATATAAAGACCTTGGTTACCTGCTTGCAGCGGAAAGAAATGGGGAAGTGGTTGAAGGCTATGACTTCGGAAATTCCCCATTTTCCTATACCAAAGAAAAAGTTGCTGGTAAAACGGTGGTGCTCACTACCACCAACGGCACAAAAGCTTTACACATGGCCAGGGCACGTGCTTACCAGGTAGTGATTGGTTCTTTTTTAAACCTGGATTTTTTATGCAAGTGGCTCAAACAACAGGATAAAGATGTGTTGTTGCTTTGTGCAGGATGGAAAGATCAGTTTAACCTCGAAGACACCTTGTTTGCAGGTGCTGTGGTAAGGGAATTGAAAAGTAGCTTTACCCAATTCGACGATTCTTGTGTAGCCGCAGAGGATCTCTATACATTAGCAAAAAAGGACTTGCGTACCTACATGATGAAATCATCGCATAGCCACCGCCTGGCCGCTTTAAATATTGAAGAAGATGTGAAGTTCTGTTTGCAGTTAAACCTCTGCCATACTATTCCTATCATGCTCGGCGACAAGCTGGTGCCGCTAGACTCTAACTAACCGCCCCGGTAAGCGTTTTGATCAGTGGATTCCCTTTAATGGTTTTTAAGGCTTCTTCATAAGCCAGCCAATAAATGGTTTCCGCTTGTTTTGTGTCAAAAGCGCCAATCACTCCCATGTTTTTTGGTTCAATAAGGATATTACAAAAAGCAGATTTCTGTTCCATATCACGATTAATCAGCATCATTCCGGCACGGCCAACCAGTGATTTAAACGTAGTTAGTTTTTCTATGGGTTTTAAATGGTTGCAAGATGATCCTATGATGAAATCGCAATCTGTTAGCAAAGGTTCTACCGGAAAGTTATTCATTACCCCACCGTCAACATACATCTTATTGTCGATCATAATGGGTTTAAAGATCCCGGGAATACAGCTTGACGCTAATATGGTCTGTATAACAGGCCCTTTGGTTACATATTCTAATTTACCTTCAGAAAAGTTAGTTACCGCTACGGTAAGCGGAATCTTCAATTTTTCAATCCGATCTTCGGGGAAATAGGGCTTTAATAACAAAGCTGTATTTTGAATGTCTACAAGACCCAGTGCACCTATTGCAGGGCGGATAAAACGCAGTAATTTTGTTTTAATAATAATATTCAGACATTCTTCGGGGTCTAAGCCAGAGGCGAATAAGGCGCCGGCAATGGAGCCCGCACTGGTGCCGCTAATGTGACTAAAAGTGATGCCCTGGTTAACGAATGCTTTTAAAACACCGAGGTGGGCAATTCCTCTGATTCCTCCTCCTGATAAAACGATGCCTACTTTTGCCATAAATGGATTAATGATTATGGTGTGTAAGTTGGCGAAATTTTTTGTGAATTTAATAACCAAGCATGCTGAACAGGAAGTAAGTCTCTATTGGTATAGCGTATAACTTATTAAGTAACTTAAATTAAAACTAAGATAGAGCCCAACGAAGCTTACCTCAATTTTAAAAAATATAGGCAATTGTGGTGTGGAAAAGTGTAGTATTTAGCCTGAATGAATCTGAGATGAATACGACATGTAGCCGTGTTTTTTTTCTGGTTAAAGTAGCATTAATACAGTCCATGTTGAATTTAACTTAAAGTTATGGTAAGGTACATACAAATCATCGGGCTGTTATGATAAAGGAAAACCGTTGTGAGCGGCAGCAATCCACGGTACCAAAAACTGGAAAAACACCTCCCGATCAGAAAAAATAGATAAATTTGTCGTGTTATATGTTATAGCTATATTAAAACGATGGATATGAAAAAAGCGATTATTGCAGTACTCTTCTTATTGGCGACCGTTCCAACTTTTGCCCAAAACTATGCTGCCCGTGACTATGGGTTTCGATTAGGACTTACCGCACACCCTACTTTCGGTTGGTTAAAACCAGAAGATGGAAAAGGCAATGGTTTGAGTTTAGGGTTCTCCTATGGAATGTTAGCAGATTTTAATTTCGCTGAGAACTACAGTTTCGCCACTGGCTTAACCATAACCACCATTAATGGAAAGAGTACAGAAATAAATGCAAGACCTTATCACATCGGTGATCCTTTTGCTTTTCAGATGACACCTTACAACCTTAAATACAAATTACAATACCTGGAAATACCCTTCACTGTTAAGTTGCGTACTGATAAAGTTGGTACTGTGAGCTGGTATGGACAGTTTGGATTATCGAACGATTTTAATATAGGCGCCAGGCAAAATGTTGAACTAGACGGCAGGGAAACTGAAAACAATAAAAACATTAAGGATTACACCAAGTTTTACCGCGCAGGTTTGATATTAGGTGCAGGTGGTGAATTTGATATGAATAACAATTCGGCTATTTCGCTTGGCCTAACCTATAACAACGGTTTTACCAATATTGTTAAAAAACAAGACAGAAGTGTTCGTAGTCACTATGTTGGCCTTAATTTTGGTGTATTCTTTTAATGACTATGAAAATTGCCTTAGCCCAGCTTAATTACCATATTGGTAATTTTGAACACAACACTGCGAAAATTATTGAAAATATCCAGCTTGCTAAAGCCAAAGGCGCCGATCTGGTTGTTTTTGCCGAACTTGCTGTTTGTGGTTATCCACCACGCGACTTCCTGGAATTTGAAGAATTTATAAGCTTATGTGAAGAGGCTGCGCAAGAAATTGCCCGTCACTGCCAGGATATTGCCTGTATCATCGGTCTGCCGGTTAAAAACGAGGCCATAGCGGGTAAGGACTTATACAATGCAGCTTATTTTATTGAGCAGGGGAATGTTAAGTCCGTCACACGGAAAGCATTACTACCTAATTACGATGTATTTGATGAGTACCGTTATTTTGAACCTGCTACACAATTCCAGTGTATTGAGTTTAAAGGACAGAAAATTGCCCTGACCATCTGCGAGGATCTGTGGAACATTAACAATAATCCGCTGTATGTGTCGAATCCAATGGATGAACTGATTAAGGAGCAGCCCGACCTCATGATAAACATTGCGGCTTCGCCTTTTTCATATACTCATGATGAGGCCAGGGCAGTAGTGTTAGCTGATAATGCCCGGAAATACCATTTGCCTTTATTTTACGTAAATCAGGTAGGCGCACAAACAGAGATTGTTTTTGATGGTGGCTCGCTTGTTTTTGATGCACAGGGAAACCTGTTAGATGAGATGCCTTATTTTAAGGAAGAACTTCGGGTATATGAATTTGCCGATCAGCGTGTGCAGGGATTGTCACCTATTAAGCCAGAAGCGGCTTCTGACATCGCACAAATCCATGATGCACTGGTATTAGGAATAAAGGATTACTTCTCTAAATCTGGCTTTAAACAGGCTGTTTTAGGCTTGTCTGGTGGAATAGATTCAGCGGTGGTATGTGCATTGGCATGCAGGGCACTGGGGCCGGAAAACGTAATGGCGGTTTTAATGCCATCGAAATATTCAAGTGACCATTCTATTAAAGATGCCCTTGACCTGGTGAATAATATTGGCTGTAAACATGAGGTCATTGCCATCAAAGAAGCTGCTGATGCTTTCGATAACATGATGGCTCCGGTATTTGAAGGCTTGCCTTTTAACCTGACCGAAGAGAATATTCAGGCACGTTGCCGCGGTATTGTGGTGATGGCCATGTCGAATAAGTTTGGCTATATTTTGCTCAACACCTCTAATAAAAGTGAATGTGCGGTAGGTTATGGAACCTTGTATGGCGATATGTGTGGCGCCATCGGCGTCATTGGCGATGTGTATAAAACACAGGTATACGAACTGACCGATTATATCAATAAGGGTGGCGAGGTAATTCCTAAGAATACGGTGGTCAAACCACCATCTGCAGAGCTCAGACCGGGACAACAGGATTCGGATTCCCTGCCTGATTACGATACCCTGGATAAGATATTATTCGAATATATCGAGTTGCGTAAGAGTTCTAAAGCTATTATCGAACAGGGTTATGACGAACAGCTGGTGCGCCGGATCATCAAAATGGTGAACACAGCAGAGTTTAAGCGTTATCAAACCCCTCCAATATTAAGGGTATCTCCCAAAGCATTCGGCATGGGGCGCCGCATGCCAATCGTTGGGAAATACCTCTCCTAAGTTTTAAGCCGGCTTTACCTTTTTTATCCAGTGTTTATAAGGGATAATTAAGGCAAGAAACAAGGCTGTGATCGATAGTAATATTGCAATCAGGTCACCGCTCTTACTGTAAAAAGTAAGCTCATCATTCAAATTTACATTTTCTTGCAGGGCTGTTTGGGTCCACCAGGCACTGCGTTTCACCACATCGCCCCGTTGGTTGATAAAACCGGAGATTCCGGTATTTGCGGAGCGTGCCACCCAGCGGCGGTTTTCTATAGCCCTTAATTTGGCGTATAAGAAATGCTGGTCTTTTCCGGAGGTGTTACCCCACCAGGCGTCATTGGTAATGATAGCGATGAACTGAGCGCCATCCTTAACCGATTGGCCAATCCAATCGCCCCATAAAGATTCATAACAAATCACCGGTGCCACACCAATGCCACTATAAGCATAAAAAACACTTGGTTTTTCCTGCCAGCCCCATCCACCAATGGTACCACCAAGCTGAGCAAATACCGGTTTTAAAAAAGCCATCACGGTAGGGAAGGGTAACTTCTCCACACCGGGTACTAATTTAGATTTATGGTAGAATTGTATGTTTGCTGAATTCTCAATCTGCATGGCTGTATTGAAGTTATCGAAATACAAGCCAGAATTAGGGTCGTGTTTAGCACTGATTGTCCGCTGGTCGCTATATACCCTGACGGTTTCAATACCCGTGATCAGTGAGGCATTGGGATATTTTTTGATAAAATTTTGCAACTCCATAAATTCCTGGCTGTTGCGGATCTGTTCTTCATCAAGGTAACTTGGTATGGCGGTTTCCGGCCACAGGAAATATTCAGTATCTACTTTGCCAACAGAGTCAGAAAGATGTATTAACAGGTTAAGTTGCTCGGCGGTACTGATGCCCCCAAATTTCTTGTAAGGATCTATATTAGGCTGTACCACCACCACAGATGCGGGCCTGGATTTTTCTTCATAACCATTGTACTTAATTAAAGATATGGCACCCGGAAGAATTACCACAAAAGCCCAGGCCAAAGCAGTACGGTATTGAAGGTATCCTTTTTGGGATATATAAGCTTTGTAAGCCTCGAAAGCTAAAATATTGCTTAACAGGATCCATACTGATCCACCATAAACGCCGGTAAATTCGTACCATTGTGCCAATTGGTGCATGCCTGCAAATCCGTTACCTAAGGTCATCCAGGGAAAGGAAAGCTCCCAGGTCTGGTGTAGGTATTCCATGGCGATATAAAAGCTGATTAAACCGGTGTAGGCAACCTTTTTAGAGGTGTATAGGCTTAATCGGTAATACAACCAGAAAGCAAAAGTCATGAGCAAGGCACCCAGGCCAAAAGGTATCAGTGACACCAAAAAGGCAATAACAGCGTTGTTATCTGCACTAATGGCATTATATACCCAATAGATACAGGCAGTGTTCCACACCAGGAAAGTTAGGCCAGCAGAAAGAAACACTTGTTTTCCTTTTTTCAGGCTGTTTCCATTCCTGATCCGATCAATGGCGATGAGTAAGGGCACTAAGCCAATCAGTAATAAAGGCCCGGTATAAGGCATAGGTGGCCAGGCCAGCCACAATATAAAAGCACTTAATAAAGCGGGTATAACCGTATTCTTATAATCCATCTAAATGCTGTCTAAAATACTTGCTTTTTTAGCTTCGTATTCCTCCTGGTTGATTAATTGCTTATCAAATAAAGTTTTTAATTTCCTTAGCTTAAGCGTGGTCTCATCTTCTGGTTCTTCCACAACTTCTGATGCAGGCGCTACCACTGGGGCTTGGATGTCTGTTTCATCAACTTCTTCAATGATGTCAATGGGCGTAAACTGGGGCAGTCCGGTTGATTTCTTAAGTTCCTCCTGCTCTTTGTTTAATTCCTTCTTGTAGGCATCAAGTTGTTCCTGTACCGCCTGGTATAATTTTCTGGCCTGCACTTTAGGAATATACTCGGTAACAATGTTTTCACCTTGCTGCGGAACGCATATAAATTTAGAACCGAAAAGTTCTTCTTTAAAAGATACCTCTTTAATGCTTTTCCAGGAAATGTCTTTAAAGTTCATCGTAATCCCAAAGTTTGTGGGCTCACAGTAAAAAATCCGTTTATTGCTTAGCGCAATACAATCAGGCATCAAGTTTACTGCCGGACGTTTCTGTACGGCTATGTATAGCAGTTCTTCATTGCTGCTTAGCAAATCCGTTAGTTTACCTACAACTTTATCAACCGTTTTAGGGTCTTGCTCGTCTGTTAAAAATTGATCTATTAACATGGGGTATATTTTTATGAGGTGAGGTTATTTTTTGTAGTCAGGCCTGTCGGCTTTCGTCTTTTTTGTTTCCGGTGCTCCGGCTACACAAATTACAAATTCTCCTTTTAATATGTTGTTTTCAAAATGTGATTTTATCTCCAGCAGGGTTCCCCTCACCGTTTCTTCATACATTTTGGTAAGCTCGCGGCTTACAGAAGCCTGGCGGTCTTCACCAAAATGTTCTGAAAATTCTTCTAGTGTTTTGAGTAACCGATGCGGACTTTCATACAGTACAATGGTACGTTCTTCTTCAGCCAGTTTTTTCATTCGGGTTTGCCTTCCCTTTTTAACCGGAAGGAATCCTTCGAATACAAAGGAATCTGTTGGTAAACCGGAATTAACCAAAGCCGGTACAAAAGCGGTGGCACCAGGTAAACACTCAATCTCTAATCCATTTTTAATCACTTCTCTTGTCAGGAAGAAACCAGGGTCGGAGATGGCAGGTGTTCCTGCATCAGAAATCAGCGCAACATTTTTACCTTCTTTCAGGAATTTTATGATTTCTGAAGTTGCCTTGTGTTCGTTATGCTGGTGATGAGAATATGCCTTTTTATCGATGCCAAAATGTTTTAGCATCGGCGCACTGGTGCGTGTATCTTCTGCTAAAATGATATCGGCCTCTTTGAGTATCCTGATGGCCCTGAATGTCATATCCTCAAGGTTACCTATGGGCGTAGGGACAAGAAATAGTTTACCTTCCATGTTCAGTGTCTCCAAACTCTTGTTATCTTTGTTCAAAATATATAAATAATGCTGCAAGTTAACTATATCCGCGAAAATAGAGAGAAAGTTTTAGAACGCTTAACGGTCCGAAATTTTAAACAGCCTGAATTGGTTGATGAAATTATCCAGCTAGACGACGAACGTAGACAAACACAAACTTCCTTAGACAATCTTTCCGCTATAGCTAATTCGAGTGCAAAACAGATTGGTGAATTGATGCGCAACGGCAAAAAAGAGGAAGCTGAAGCCATTAAACTAGAAACCACTGCCAATAAAGACAAAATTAAACAATTAGGGGAGCAGCTGGTGGCCGCTGAGCAAAAGTTGCACAACCTGTTGGTGCAACTGCCTAACCTGCCTAACGAACAGGTTAAAGCTGGTACTACCCCTGAAGATAATGAGATTGTACTTGTACATGGCCAGCCTGAGGAGTTAAACGCTGCTGCATTGCCTCACTGGGAACTTTGTGCAAAATACGATATCATCGATTTCGAATTAGGTACTAAAATTACAGGTGCAGGTTTCCCGGTTTATAAAGGTAAAGGTGCCCGTTTACAACGTGCATTAATTAACTTCTTTCTTGACCGTGCCACGGAGCAAGGTTACCGTGAAATGCAGGTTCCACATTTAGTAAATGAAGCATCTGGTTTTGGAACCGGGCAGCTACCTGATAAAGAAGGCCAGATGTATCACGCAACGGTTGATAACCTATATCTTATTCCTACTGCAGAGGTTCCGGTAACTAACCTATACCGCGATGTGATTGTAAAGGAAGAGGCTTTTCCAATTAAAAACTGTGCTTATACGCCATGTTTCCGCAGGGAAGCAGGTTCATACGGCGCCCATGTTCGTGGGTTAAACCGCCTTCATCAGTTTGATAAAGTAGAGCTGGTTCAAATTGTTCATCCAGACCAGTCTTATAACGTTTTGGAAGAAATGAGTATCTACGTGCAGTCATTATTAAAGGAACTGGGTTTACATTACCGCGTGCTGCGTTTATGTGGTGGTGATATGGGTTTTACCTCTGCCATGACCTATGATATGGAGGTGTGGAGCGCTGCCCAGCAACGCTGGTTGGAAGTTTCATCGGTATCAAACTTTGAAAATTACCAAAGTAACCGTTTAAAACTGAGGTTTAAGGGAGCAACCGGAAAAACACAATTGGCACATACCTTAAATGGTAGTGCACTGGCTTTACCAAGAATTGTAGCGGCTATATTAGAAAACTACCAAACGCCTGAAGGGATCAAAGTTCCAGAGGCCCTGGTAAAATATACTGGTTTTTCAATCATCGATTAACCAAATAGTAATGACATAAAAAAGGCTCCGTGCGTTTGCAGGGAGCCTTTTTTATGAAGTATAACTACTAATTATAAAATTAGGATTAATAATAAGATAATGATGATAATGGCACCAACTGAAAGATAAACACCGCCGTTCATTGCACGAGCCTGGTTTTTCAATTCTTTCAACTCTTTACGTAGCTCTTTTTTCTCTGCTCTCGATAAATCAGATTTATCCATAGCTCTGATTTGCTCAACGCGGTTGGTGATCCTGTTAAATTGAGCCTGTTGTTCAGCGGTCATTTCAACTTTGTCTTTGTCCTTAAGGCCAGCAGCAGAAACTGTGTTTGCACTGATGCCTAACATAAAAATCAAGGTCAGGGAGTAGATTAATTTTTTCATAATTTATTATTTTAAAGGGTGTACCTCTGAATAACAAAAAACCTACCAAAAACGTTGGTAGGTTTTTAAAAAAAAATGTAAAGGGCTTTTTTTTAGACTATTAGCGAAGTGTGTTACGACTGTTAGCTAGTAAAGCAAAATATTTTTGATAAAGAAAACTGTATACTCTTTCGTTCAATTATTTAATTTCGAATACAGTATTCACTACAGATGTTAGTTTAATAGTTTTAAAATCTATTTCTGCTGCTTCAGCTTGATCTAATGAAGCACTTGACTTCAACATCATGGTGTTCGCACGGTAATTTTGCACCGGGAAAGATTCGTTACCTATTTCCTGTATGTCAATTACATTACCTAACTCATTACCAATTGCCGCCACCATATAGCTTGCTTTAGCTTTAGCTGCCTGCAAGGCTTTAACCTTTAGTTCTTTCTTCAAATCCTCCATTTTAGAGTAATCGTAGCTCTCAATATTGGTATAAGCAATACCTTTTGGATCTATGGCATCCATAATAGCGTTAAATTTATTTAGGTCGCTTACCTTTAAACGGTATTGTTTACTGGCTAAGAAATCTGGATCCTTCTTTTTCCTGGTAGCATAATTATAACTAGATAAGTTATTTATGGTCAGGTTTTCTTTTGGTATACCTGCAGCCTGCACGGCAGCTACCAATTGATTTTCCAGGGTAGTAATTTCTACTTTTTTCTTGCTGTTACCATCCTTAAGGTATTCCTTTAACGAAATACTAATGTAAATAATATCCGGTGTTACTTCACGTTCGGCACTACCACTTACGGTTATCTTTCTACGTAAATCAACTTGTTGGGCCATTGCACCAGTGGTAAACAAGGCAACAAAGGCAAGGGCTAATAAGTTCTTCATCTTTATTCTCTTTTATGTTAATAGATAGATGAAAATATCATACCAAATCCATACAAATCGGTTGCCTCACCTGTATTATTCCTCAACTACTTCATTATTAGGGCCAATTTCTTCTACTACTTCTTCTTTAAAATAAGTTTTCTGGTAAATGAGAATTAAAATTACACCTACAGATATTGCAGCATCAGCCACATTAAATACAGGCCGGAAGAAGATGTAGTCTTCGCCACCCCAGATCGGAACCCAGGTAGGGAAGACCCCCTTAAGTATTGGGAAATAAAACATATCAACTACACGGCCGTGGAAAAAGCCGGCATAATGATATATTTTTCCATAAAATACTGAGTCGATGATGTTCCCCAAAGCTCCTGCAAAGATCATAGCTACTTTAATAATCAGGCCGCGGTGATATTTGTGTTGAATCAGGTAATGCAAGCCATAACCTATACCGGCTACCGCAGCGATCCTAAATAAAGAAAGGAATAGTTTCCCAAATTCACCTCCGAACTCCAGTCCGAAAGCCATTCCATTGTTCTCTGTAAAGTGGATAATGAACCAATCGCCAAGAATTTTAAATTCCTGGCCGAGGTACATGTTTGTTTTTACCCAGGTTTTTGAGGCCTGGTCGACTAATAAGATGATGAAAATAAGAAGTAAAGGTTTTGTATAGCCCTTCATTATGCTTGCTTCAGTTTTGCTTCCATACTCAACGTAGCATGCGGTACTGCACGCAAACGTTCTTTTTGGATAAGTTTACCTGTTTCTCTGCAAACACCATAAGTTTTATTCTCGATACGAACTAGCGCAGCTTCAAGATTTTCTATAAATTTCTTTTGACGTGCCGCTAACTGGTTAATTTGCTCTTTTTCTAAAGTAGCAGATCCATCTTCTAAAGTTTTGTAAGTGCCCGACGTATCTTCTGTACCATTCGAATTAGGACTGCTTAATGAATTGGTTAAAGAAAGAAATTCTTCTTTTGCCATTCTTAGTTTCTCTTGGATAAGTTCTTTGAATTCCTTTAACTCACTATCAGAATACCTTGTTTTTGTGGGTTTTTCCATAATATTTATTGTTTTTCAATCAAAATTTGTAACTCAACATCATCGATGGTGATTTTGTTTCCTGTCGCCAGGGAATCCGTTAAAATTAGGTCGTCGGCTAATATTTCCGAGCAAATGTATGACTTATTTTCTAATGCCGCTTTCGAGATCAGGTTGTGATTCTGTAATGTTACCTTTATACGGTCAGTCACTTCAAAATTCATCTCTTTTCTCAAGTTTTGTATCCGGTTTATCAGCTCACGCGATAAACCTTCTTGTTTCAATTCCTCTGTCAATGTGATGTCCAGTGCAACGGTTAGGTTGCCTAGGTTTGTAACCTGCCAGCCCGGAATATCTTCTGCAATGATTTCTACATCAGCTAATTGCACAGTGTATTCTGTGCCTGGTATAGTAAGTTCGCCAGTACTTTCAAAAGTAGCTAGTTGTTCCGCATTTAACCCATTAATGTAAGCTGCCACAGTCTTCATATCCTTACCTACTTTTGGACCAAGTGTTTTAAAATTAGGTTTAATTTTTTTCTTAATAAACCCTGCTGTGTCTCTAATGTACTCAATATTTTTAATGTTAGTTTCAGAGAGGATTAATTCCTTCACCTTTTCAACCTTATCGGCAAACTTTTCATCTAAAACAGGCAATAAAATTTTCGCTAAGGGCTGGCGTACATTAATCGAACTTTTCTTGCGCAGTGATAATGCCAACGATGAAATTTGTTGTGCCAACTCCATGCGTTCGTTCAGTTCCTGATCAATCAGTGATTGGTCTGCATCTTTCCATAAAGTAAGGTGTACAGACTCCATGTTATGTTCCTTAGTACCAACGGTAAGGTTTTGGAACAACCAATCTGCAAAAAATGGCGCTACCGGCGACATCAATTGTGATATCGTGGTTAAGCAGGTGTATAAAGTTTCGTAGGCTGCTTTTTTATCAGCAGTCATTTCGCCTTTCCAGAAACGCCTGCGCGATAAACGGATATACCAGTTGCTTAAATGCTCATCAACAAAGGTTTGTATTGCCCTCGTAGCTTTGGTAGGTTCGTAGGTATTGTAGTTTTCGTCAACCTCCTTGATAAGGTTTTGTAGTAAGGATAATATCCACCTGTCTAATTCACTGCGATCAGCTACCGGTGTTTCATTGTCTTTATCAATGCTAAACTGGTCGATGTTGGCGTATAAGGCAAAGAATGCATAGGTGTTATATAAAGTACCGAAGAATTTTCTGCGTACTTCGTCAAGGCCATCCATGTTAAATTTCAGGTTATCCCATGGCGATGCATTGCTGATCATGTACCAGCGGGTAGCATCAGCACTATAGGTTTCAATGGTACTGAATGGGTCAACACCATTGCCTAAACGTTTAGACATTTTGTTGCCGTTTTTATCAAGTACCAAGCCATTGGAAACCACATTTTTAAAAGCTACTCCTGGATTTCCCACTTTTTCGTTCACCGCTTTAACCTCATCACTGGTTTCGCTTAACATCACTGCAATAGCATGCAAAGTGAAGAACCAGCCGCGGGTTTGGTCAACACCTTCCGCAATAAAATCTGCGGGGTAGGCACTTTCAAATGCGTCCTTGTTTTCGAAAGGGAAATGCCATTGTGCATAAGGCATGGCACCACTATCAAACCACACGTCAATTAAATCCAGTTCCCTGAACATCTTCTCGCCGGTAGGGGAGGTTAAGATCACATCATCAACATAAGGACGGTGCATATCTTTTAATTCAAAAGATGCATCCATGAAACCAGCTTCCACTGATTTTTGAATCTCTTCATTCAGTTCAGCCAGTGAACCAATGCATTTTTCATATTCGCCATCTTTGGTTCTCCAGATTGGCAAAGGTGTTCCCCAATAACGCGAACGCGATAAGTTCCAGTCTACCAGGTTTTCCAGCCAGTTTCCAAAACGTCCGGATCCTGTAGCTTCTGGTTTCCAGTTAATGGTTTTATTCAAGGCCACCATTTTCTCCTTAACGGCAGTGGTTTTAATAAACCAGCTGTCTAATGGATAATATAGAATTGGCTTGTCTGTTCTCCAGCAATGTGGATAACTGTGTTCGTATTTTTTAACGTCAAACGCTTTATTATCTTCTTTTAATTTGATAGCGATGAGTACATCAGTTGGCTTGAAATCTGCCGCCTTACGTTCTTCGTCACTGTAATATTCTTCTTTAACATAACGACCCGCAAAGTCTGTTACTTCCTTAACGAACTTACCTTGTTTATCTACCAGTGGCGTTTCATTTCCTTTTTCATCTTTCACCATAACTGAAGGAACGTTATTTTCCCTGGCTACCCTGAAATCGTCGGCACCAAATATAGATGCAGTATGTACAATTCCGGTTCCATCCTCTGTGGTTACAAAGTCGCCCGGAATTACGCGGAATGCATTTTTCTCCAGGTCGTCATTGGTCACATAGTTCATCAATTGGTGATAGCGTAATCCGACCATGTCTTTACCGGAAAATTCGGCGGTAATTGTCCATGGAATCAGTTTGTCGCCACCATGGTAAGCATCAAAATCCAGATCCTGAGCTTCTTTTTTGAAGTGTTTACCAACCAGGTCTTTTGCCAAAATCACGCTAACCGGTAAAAATGTATAGGGATTGAATGTTTTTACTTTTACATAGGTGATTTTCTCTCCAACGGCAAGGGCACAGTTTGAAGGTAAGGTCCACGGTGTGGTGGTCCAGGCTATGATAGCAGTTTCTTCCTGATCGTTTTCAAAAAGCACAGGCATCAAAGGATGATCCTTGTCTTTCTTTAAAAAGAACTCTGCAGTAATAGAGGTATCTTTCAACATTTTGTAAGTACCTGGCTGGTTTAGTTCATGTGAACTCAGTCCTGTACCTGCAGCTGGGGAATAAGGCTGTACGGTATATCCCTTGTATAACAGGCCTTTATTGTAAAATGATTTCAGGATCCACCAAAGGCTTTCCATGTAGTCATTTTCATAGGTGATGTAAGGGTTGTCAAGATCTACCCAATAGCCCATCTTCTCAGTCAGGTCATTCCATACATCGGTATACTTCATGACTTCTTCACGGCAGGCAGCGTTATATTCTTCAACGGTAATCTTCTTGCCGATATCTTCTTTGGTAATACCAAGTTTTTTTTCAACAGCCAGTTCTATGGGTAAACCATGAGTATCCCAGCCACCTTTACGTTTAACCTGGAAACCTTTAAGGGTTTTGTAACGGCAAAAGATGTCTTTTATGGCACGACCCATTACATGGTGAATCCCTGGCATACCATTGGCTGACGGAGGTCCTTCGTAAAAAGTAAATGTGTTTGCTTCTGACCGTGTGGAAATGCTTTTTTCAAAGATGTTTTCCGATTTCCAAAAGTCAAGTATTTCTTTGCCTATTTTAGCTAGTTCCAGTTGTTTGAATTCCCTATACATCTATCCAGTATCCTTAAAAATTAAGGTTGCAAAGTTAAGGTATTAGAATGGAAAAAGGTAGCTTTGTAGCTAATTTGTTTTATGACTAAAGACCTGAAAATTGGGATGATATGCATGTTTGCTGCAGTGATTTTCATGCCCGTTGCCTTCCTTCTTAAAAATTATGATATTTCAACGGCAATAGGCCTCATCATCGCCAGCATGATCCTGGAAGCAATTGGTTTGATATTTGTTATTATTAACCTGATTAAGAAACGAGAAAAAAATAAAAAGAACCCATGATTAAGAAACTTAAACTACAAAAGGCCGTTATTGCGCTTATTCTTGCAAACTGACCCATGTTCTGCTCTGCAACAACAACCTTCTTGTACTTCTTGAGCACCTCAGCTGTGTTCTTTGGCAGCGGATTGATGTATTTGAAGTGCGCCAGGGCAACCTTCTTGCCCGCAGCTCTCATCTCATCCATTGCAGCATGCAAATGTCCGTATGTACCGCCGAAACCTACAATCAAAAGGTCGGCATCCTGATCACCAAGAACCTCTACGTCCGGAACCTGAATCTTCTCAATCTTCTCCTGACGCAAACGGGTCATCAGATCATGGTTCTCAGGGTTTGTAGAGATGGCACCGGTCTTGTTGTCCTTCTCCAAGCCTCCAAGGATATGCTGGAAACCCTCACGTCCAGGAACAGCCCAATAGCGCGAACCCTCTGCATTACGCATATATGGAGTCCATGTACCCTTCATGTCCTCAGGCACGTATGGAGGATTGATAGCAGGGAACTCTGCAAGGTTAGGCAACTTCAACGCACCCGAACCGTTTGCAATAAATGCATCAGTCATCAGCACTACAGGAGTCATGTGCTCCAAAGCTATCTTGCAGGCCATGTATGCCGCATCAAAGCAGTCTGTAGGACTTGTAGCTGCAATAACTGGCATAGGGCTCTCACCGTTTCTGCCGAACAGACACTGCAGCAAGTCTGTCTGCTCGCTCTTCGTCGGAAGACCTGTTGCAGG
>NZ_JAZQNU010000091.1:0-6408 GCF_045627485.1 Pedobacter sp.
ACTTTTATCATCTAACTGAAGCTGCTTTAGACTATCAGGATACACCCCATGCTGTATTTTATAAAATTCAATATCTTTTACCAGATTGCTAATTTGCATTTTTGATATTTTTTCAATTCCGTCATTCACCTTAAAAAAATTTTTTCCAGCATAATATGGTGCCAGATATACAACAACAGAAATTGCGACCCCTAATACGCCAATTAAGGTAAACCATTTGTCTTTAAACCTTGTAACACCTAAGTAGATAAACACCAAACCAACAATAGCGCCAACAAAAGGAACTGCACACAAAAGCCCTAATAAATATGGAGGCTTCCTGTAAGCATTTCCAGGTAAAGCATTAACCTTCCCTCTTGTTTTGCTTAAACTACTTCGAATAAGTCCAATAAAATTGATTTGGTCAGTATAGGATTGGAAAGCACTTTTGGGAATCAAAGAAACTTTTTCATCTGCAAGGGAAAGAGAAATAAAGTCAGTACTGTAATCATATGAAACTATACTTTCCCACTTTAAATTCTCTTTCCCTGTGGTGGTTTCTCCAGATAGACCGCTCTCGTTTACAATTATTTTGTGCTTCTCAATAAGCTTAGGTTCTTTAACTATCAATTTTCTTAATCTATATAGGGAGATTAAATATGGAATGAGGTAAAAAATTCCAATGAAAATAGTTGAGGAGATCATTGCACCATACATAAACCTCGAAAATTGAAAAGGTATTCCGGCAAATGCATAGCCAGCTAACAATGGAATTAGGATAACACTCACTATATTCCTTTTCAGTTTATTGAGGTAATAAGACTTAAAGAAGTTCTTGTAGTCAGCTTCTGTGCAGTGGAATTCAATTTCCATTTGTCCTTAAGTTTGAAGGTTTTATCTGTTTGTCTTTACAAGATAACACATAAACTCTCAATTAAACAAAACTACTTTAACTGATACTAAAGTAAACCCTATCTACACCATTTATTGAAGGACTTATTGTCCCATTTGTTACGATAGGCTACGAAATTTGATGGGCATCTACTCCCAAATCTTCCAGAATTAAACTAGCCGTTCTGCCAGAGGCGCCAGGCTTTCCCATCACCGCCGCTAAGGCGTCGTAATCTGCCAGCTGCTGCAAACGCTGCTGGCCGTCGAGTAAAGGCTCCAAATGCTGGAATACCTTTGTCGGATTACATTCTTCCTGGATCAGTTCTTCCACTACCTTTCGATCCATGATCAGGTTAACCAACGAAATAAACCTGATTTTAATCACCATGCGCGCAATGCCAATAGAAATCGGGCTTCCTTTATACACCACAACCTGTGGTATTTTTAACAAGGCAGTTTCCAGGTTGGCGGTACCCGAAGCCACAACTGCTGCCCGTGAATGATGTAGCAAGTCGTAAGTCTGATTAAATACCAGTTTTACTTTCTTTTTACCAATAAACTGCTGGTAGTAATCGGCTGTAAAAGCCGGTGCCGCAGCCACCACAAACTGGTAACCGGGCAGTTGCTCCGTTAAGGTCAACATCACCGGCAACAAACGTTCAATCTCCTGCACACGGCTTCCAGGTAACAAGGCAATAATTCGCTGGTCGGATAACTGGTGCTGTTCTTTAAAAGTGGTATCAGGCTTAAACCTGGCAATTTCGTCGAGCAAGGGATTGCCCACATAATCAACATCCATGCCCCAGCTTTTGTAAAAAGCCACCTCAAAGGGTAAAATACAAAAGAGCCTATCGACTACCTTTTTAATCTTTAACACCCTTTTTTGGTTCCAGGCCCAGACTTTCGGTGAGATGTAATAAAACACCCTGATGCCCTGTGCTTTCGCAAATTCAGCAATTTTAAGGTTAAAACCCGGGAAATCAATTAAAATCAGGGCATCTGGCCGATGCTCCAGGATATCATTTTTACATGTTTTCATGTTTCTGAGAATGGTGCGTATGTTGAGCACCACCTCCACAAAACCCATGTAAGCCATGTCGGCATAATGTTTTACCAGCTCACCGCCCTCGGCTTTCATTTTGTCGCCACCAAAATAACGGAACTCTGCATTCGAGTCATGCTCCTTTAGTGCCCGCATTAAATTGGCGCCATGTAAATCGCCCGACGCTTCCCCTGCTACTAAATAATACCTCATTATTGACGAACTTTATAGATGAAAAAAGCAATTCCCCAGATAAAGGTAGCACCTAATACCCCGCGGCCAAGATTTTCCTTATTTTGTTTAAAAAAATATTTTAGCAGCACGGCGTTGATCCCAATGCAGCAGATAAGCAGCAAATCAGCTTTTGCCAGGTACGATACCTGCTGCATCACAAACCAGGTAATGCCAACGAGCACACCTGGCACCAGCATGCCAATGCCAAAACCAGTCCAAACGGTGTCATTTAGCTTTTTAATCATCGAACGACCAGGTGTTTAGTACCGGAATAGCATGGTGAGCCGTTAAATCAAATTGTACCGGTACTACCGATACGTAACCATGATCTAAAGCCCAAACATCTGTATCCTCGCCCTTATCGTTATTCTGGAAAACACCGGTTAACCAGTAATATTTTCTTTGGTGTGGATCTTCCCGTTCGTCAAATTCCTCCGCCCATTTTGCATTGGCCTGTCTGCATACTTTGATTCCTTTAAGTCCGCCATCCTTAGGAAAGTTAACATTTAGCAAAGTGGCTGCGGGTAAACCATGTTCCAGCACCTGCTGGCAAATGATCTTTACATATTTCTTGCAAGGCTCGAAATCAGCTTCCTGCGAAAAATCATCAAGTGAAAAACCTATAGAAGGAATACTTTCGATGGCACCTTCCACAGCAGCCGACATGGTGCCTGAATAAATGACATTGATAGAGTTATTTAAACCATGGTTAATGCCAGAAACACATAAATCAGGTTTTTTACCTTTAAAGATTTTGTTAACGGCTAGTTTTACACAATCTACTGGGGTACCCGAACATTTATACATTTCTACACCTTCGTACAAGTCAACTTTGTCAAAACGTAAAGGTTTTCCAATGGTGATGGCATGCCCCATGCCCGACTGTGGGCCATCGGGTGCAACCACCACTACATTGCCCAGTTCCTGCATCACTTCAATTAAATTTTTGATACCCGGCGCGGTAATCCCGTCATCGTTTACCACTAATATATTAGGTCTGTTATGTTGTTTTTTCATGGAAATTATGCTGTATAAGAAATAAATCTTATGGGTGGAAAAAACAAAAATACAAGATTTATTAGTATTTGTGACAAAAGAGAAAGGTGTAGGGAAGCAGGTTTCCGGCAATCGAGGACATTCGAGGTGGAAATGATGGGTAAAGGGCCCTTAACTGGCCGTTAAGCCGGTGTTATAAGGGGGTTAAGAGGGCTGTAGCCGTTCAAAGGCCCTTCAAAGGCCCTTCTAACCCCCTTCTAAGGCCCTTATAAATAGCACCAGCTGCTGAAAAAAATTTTCGTGTAAACTCTATTTAGGAAATAGCTTTACACAGATAAAATTAATTAGGCAGGAGCTATACAAGTAGATTGGTAATGCTAAAGGAGTTCTATAGCTAGAGTCGCTGTTTTCGGGCAGCAAAAAGGCCGCTCATTTATTCAATGACACGGCCTTTTTGGAAACTATTAATTAGTTAAAGTCTATTTATTTAGACAGGTAACGGAATGTTGATTACAAGGATTTTAACCAGTCTACAACTTCTTCTCTGGTTTTACCAGTTTTCTGCTGTAATCTTCCATACAATTCATCTTCTTGTCCTTCCTGATAAGTCAAATCATCATCCGAAAGATCTCCGTAAGCTTGTTTAACTTTACCCTTCATTTCGTTCCATTTTCCTTTTAATTCTAACTTATCCATGATAGTATAATTTAAGTTTAAAAATCGTATTTACTATCAATAAAACACGTATACCATTAAAATGTTTGCTTTAAAGTTTTTTTGCACTGTCCAGAATCTCGTCTACCACTGCCGGATCAAGCAAAGTTGAGGTATCGCCAAGGTTAGAAACATCGCCTTCAGCAATCTTACGCAAGATGCGGCGCATGATTTTTCCTGAACGTGTTTTCGGTAATCCGCTAACGAATAAAATCTTGTCTGGTTTAGCAATTGCACCAATTACACGGGTTACCGTTTGCAAAATATCCTTACGGGTAAGGTCATCATCACCGTGTGTATTCGGGTAAATCACAAAAGCATAAATCCCCTGTCCTTTAACATCATGAGGAAAACCAACAACCGCACTTTCTACCACACCAGCATGCATATTAATGGCGTTTTCTACTTCTGCGGTACCAATACGGTGTCCAGATACGTTGATCACATCATCTACCCTGCCGGTAATTTTGTAATAACCATCCTCATCTCGCAAGCAGCCGTCACCTGTAAAATACATGTTTTCATAGGTAGAGAAATAAGTCAGGCGGCAACGCTCATGATCCTTGTAAAGGGTACGCAGCATGCCTGGCCATGGGAATTTGATACACAGGTTCCCACTTACGCCATTACCTTCAATCACCTGCCCCTGCTCATCAACCAATACCGGTTGTACACCTGGTAAAGGTAAAGTGGCATATCCGGGTTTGGTATCCGTTACAAAAGCGATGGGCGAAATCATGATGCCCCCGGTTTCGGTTTGCCACCAGGTATCTACAATCGGGCATTCCCCTTTACCAACGTTTTCATCAAACCAATGCCATGCTTCCTCGTTTATAGGCTCTCCAACCGATCCTAAGACCCGCAGTGAACTTAAATCGGCACCAGCCAAGGGTTCAGTACCAAAACTCATTAACGAGCGTATAGCCGTTGGTGCAGTATATAATATATTGACTTTATGTTTATCCACTACTTCCCACAAACGTGAAGGTGTTGGGTAGGTAGGAATACCTTCAAACATGAGCGTTGTTGCCCCTTGTGACAGCGGACCATATACTATGTAAGAGTGACCGGTGATCCAGCCAATATCGGCGGTACAGAAAAACACCTCATCTGGCTGGTAATTGAATACATTAGAGAATGTGTAACCTGCATAGACCATGTAACCACCAACGGTATGTGCCACACCTTTTGGTTTACCTGTAGAACCTGAGGTGTAAAGGATGAAAAGTAAATCTTCAGCATCCATTTCTTCTGCAGGGCAATAACTGTCTACCAGTTTAATTTCATCTTCAAACCATAAATCGCGGCCTTTTAACATGGAAACCGGTGTACGGGTATGGGTCAATACAATCACTTTTTCTACCGTCGGGCAGCCAATTAAAGCATCGTCAATCACTTCTTTCAACTGGATTTGTTTGTTCCCCCTGAAAGAGCCATCAGCAGTAATCACTAATTTACAGGCTGCATCATTGATGCGGTCCGCAATAGATTTGGCAGAAAAACCACCGAAAACAACGGAATGTACCGCCCCAATACGGGCACAGGCCAACACGGCAATAGCCAATTCTGGCACCATCGGCATATATATACAAACACGGTCGCCTTTAGCCACATTGTTCTTTTTCAATACATTGGCAAAGCGGCATACCTGCTCATGTAAGATCTTATAGGTAAGGGCAACGCTTTTTTTCTCGGGATCGTTTGATTCCCAGATAATTGCAGGCTTATCACCGTTTTTCTCCAAATGCCTGTCCAGGCAATTTTCTGTAATATTTAATTTCCCTCCCTCAAACCACTTAATGTTTGGTTCGGTGAAATTCCATGATAATACTTTATCCCATTTCTTCCGCCACTGGAAGGTATTGGCAATTTCTGCCCAAAATTCTTCAGGCTTTTCAACGCTTAATTGGTATTGTTCTTTGTAATCCTGCAAAGATTTGATCTGCATCATGTGGTTCTATATTTAGTAGCTAAAATGTAAATATAGCTTTTATTGAAATTATATAAACTTTATAGTGGTTTTTAAGTGCATATTCTTAGCTTTGCGGCGAAGCGAATTCGGCTTGTGCGGGTGAAAAAAACATTATTTTCAAAAATATTCATCACCTGCTTGATGGTTACGAATATTATTTGGATATTTGCCCACTCTTAAAAAATTAAGCGACTAATAATTAACAATATATATTAAAAGGCATGTCTAGAGTTTGTGATTTAACCGGAAAAATGGCGATGACAGGTTTTAATGTTTCTCACTCAAACGTTAAAACTAAGCGTAAGTTTTATCCCAACTTACAACTTCAGAAATTTTATATTCCTGAAGAAGATCGTTGGATTACACTGAAAGTATCTACTTCAGCTATTAAAACCATCAATAAAATTGGTATTACAGAAGCAATCAACCGCTTCGTGAAAAAAGGATTTTTGTAAAAACAATTGCAGGTAGTTAACCTGTTAACAATAATAATAAAATGGCAAAGAAAGGTAACAGAGTACAAGTTATTCTAGAGTGTACAGAGCATAAAACAAGTGGCATGCAAGTCGGAGGCCAAGCG
>NZ_JAZQNU010000092.1:0-70004 GCF_045627485.1 Pedobacter sp.
ACTTTTTTATGTACATTAAAAACTCCACACTGGATAAAATCCGAATCATCATCTATGGGGCAGGGGAAGCCGGCCTGGCAACAAAACGCACTTTTGACCATGATAATAAAATAAATAAAAATATTATTGCTTTCGTTGATGACGATATGAGAAAGGTGGGTAAGACCATTGATGGGGTCAAGATTTTAAATGCAGCTTCCCTGGAAGAGTTAATTACCAAACACGAATTGGATGAGATTATATTTGCCAGTTATACCATACCCACTGAACGTAAAAATCAAATTGTAGACGTTTGCCTGGAACATAACATTAACATTTTAAATATTCCGCCTCCTGAAGTTTGGGCGAGGGGAAATGTGCATACCTCACAAATACAAAACATTAATATTGAACACCTCCTTAACCGTAAAACCATAGATATTGACATTGAGGGTATACAGAAAGAGTTAAAGGGTAAACGTGTGCTGATTACCGGGGCTGCTGGTTCAATAGGTAGTGAAATCGTAAGGCAGCTGATGAAGTTTGAAACCGGTTTGATTATCATGTGCGACCAAAGTGAAACGGCCTTGCATGATTTATACCTGGAGATTGAAGAAAATTATACAAATTCGAATTTTCATGCTTTTATAGGTGATGTAAGGGATGAAAAACGCATGTCGTTTTTGTTCGAGTCTTTTAGTCCTCAGTATGTTTACCATGCAGCTGCCTATAAACATGTGCCAATGATGGAAGATAATCCGGCTGAAGCGATCAAAACTAATGTATTAGGAACAAAAACCATTGCAGACCTGTCTGTTAAATTCGGCGTACAGAAATTTGTCATGATATCTACGGATAAAGCAGTGAACCCTACCAACATTATGGGGGCTTCTAAAAGAATTGCAGAAATTTATGTGCAATCTTTAAATAACTCGCTAAGTGCTCCTGATTTGATTTTTAGCAATGGCTTGAGTTACCTTAATGAGCCGGGGGTGAGGGCGATTACTAAATTTATCACCACGCGCTTCGGCAATGTTTTAGGGTCAAATGGTTCTGTGATTCCCCGCTTTAAACAACAGATTGAAAAAGGGGGGCCGCTTACGGTTACCCACCCTGAAATTACCCGTTATTTTATGACCATACCGGAAGCTTGCCGTTTAGTGTTAGAGGCTGGTTGCATGGGTACGGGTGGTGAAATCTTTGTTTTTGATATGGGCAAGTCAGTTAAAATTGTAGAACTGGCAAAGAGAATGATTCGTTTAGCCGGGTTAATACCGAACCAGGATATCAAGATCGAGTTTACGGGTTTGCGTCCTGGGGAAAAGCTTTATGAGGAATTACTGAATGACAATGAAAATGTAATGCCTACACATCATAAGAAAATTATGATTGGTAAGGTTCGTGAATATATATTTAACGATGTGCAATCGCAAATACATGAGTTGTTAGCGCATGCCGGTGTAAACGACAACCGTAAGGTGGTGCTGCAAATGAAAGCGATGGTACCTGAATTTAAAAGCAAAAATTCAAAGTTTGAAGCTCTTGATGCATATATAGAAACGGCTAACTAATACTAGTCCTTTGTCTTTTCCTTTCTATTTAAGCGCTGCCAGGCGCTTTTTTCTTTTCTGAAGACCTATAGTGCCAATAACTGCCCCCAAGGTATGAATGATGTGAATTAAAAATATTTCTGTATTTATATAAAAATATAGAAAATATGACATATTTTTATAAAAAATAACTCTACTACCGTCTTTATATCATCTAAAATTTTCTAAATACTATAAATATGTCATCAAGGGACAGCTATGGCCTTTGCATAGATTGAATACGCATAGAAAAGTAATTTATAATCAAAGTGATATGATTGTTCATGGCCATAAGAATATGTTGTTTTCTTGGATCTTTTTCATCACGTGTTGTCTGTTTACCTCCTGTGTGAGCACTAAAAATGTGCCTTATTTTCAGGATATTAATCTTGCTGCGCATAGTGATCTGAATAATACAGCAATTTATACGGATCCTAAAATCATGGCTGATGATATCCTTTCTATCTCCATATTTACAATTGATCCCGAAACCACTTCCTTAATAAATCAAGTCGCCGCTATGCCTGCCCTGGGTGCAAGCTCTGCAAGTACGATTGGCCAGCAACAGATTACCGGCTATCTAGTGGATAAAAATGGGGAAGTTGAACTTGCCGTAATTGGGAAGATTAAGCTTATAGGATTAACCACCTATGAAGCTAGAGAACTCTTACGCTCAAAGGTTCGGGAATTCTATAACGAACCAAGTGTGCAGGTTCGCTTTGCCAATTTCAAAGTAACTGTTTTAGGTGAAGTGGCAAGACCAGCTGCCTACACTTTACCAAATGAAAAAGTAAGTATTTTAGACGCTATTGGTCTAGCTGGGGATTTGACGATATATGGTAAGCGCGAGAATGTGCTACTCATTAGGGACAATAATGGTAAAAAACAATTTGCCAGGTTTAGCTTAAATTCCAGTGAATTGTTCAGTAGTCCCTTCTTTTACTTAAAGCAGAATGATGTCATCTATATTGAACCTAATAAGGCCAGGGTTGCTGCTAATAATGCAGCCAGAAGCCAGACATTTGCCATCCTTGGTTCAGCCATTTCTGTACTGATCGTATTAATAACAAGGTTATAATTCAAATTTAATAAGATATTAAATGAATAACGAACCCCAAAATAATGTGCTGTTAAAAAAAGATGGCATTAATTATAAAGAGCTTTTGTTTAAGATTCTGGCCAAATGGCCTTGGTTATTGCTTTCACTATTTATCTGTCTGGGCTTATCTTACTTATACATTCAATACAAAACGCCTATGTATAGAATTACGGCAAGAGTTTTAGTTAATGATGAGAAAAAAGGAGGTGGAGCCATAGGTGGTGCGGAACTATTAGGCGATTTAGGTGGTTTGCTAGGCGGCAAAAGTACGGTGGATAATGAAGCGGAGATTTTTAAAACCCGATTTTTAATGGAGCAGGTAGTTCGTGATCTGGATCTGCATATCACTTACTTTATGAAGAAGAATTTTAAAAATACTGAAACTAACAACAGTCCTTTTAGCGTACAAATAGTAACTATTCTGGATACGCTAAAACCTGCCCATTTTTCTATAACGCCACTCGGTCCTAATAAGGTGTTGTTATCCTCAGCTGATTTAGATACAACCATAAATTTTAATCAACAAGTTGCTTTGCCCGATATCGGAACGTTGGTTTTTAGGAGGAATGAAAATTTATCCTTCGTGAATGGAGAAGAATATAGCTTTTCAATTACCTCTGTTGATGAAAAGGTTTCTCAATTGATGGATCAGTTATATGTAGGCGTTACAAATAAATTAGTCTCTATCATTGACCTGAGGATTAATCACCCTATTCCAAATAAAGGAGAAGAGGTTTTAAATAACCTTATTAATAAATATGTAGAAAGTAACTTAAGAGACAAGAACGAAGTTGCTGACAGCACCATTAAGTTCATCAACAATCGCTTGTTGTATATCAGTACTGAACTTGGTGGCCTTGAAGGGGATATTCAAGGATTTAAACAGAAAAACAACCTTGCTGATATGACTGAGCAATCAAAATTGCTGGTCCAAAATACGAGTTCTATTATAAATGAATTATCAAAAGTAGAAACGCAGTTAAATATATTAACCAGTTTGCAGGAATACCTGGATGAAAAATCGGAGAACAGGGTGTTGCCAAGTTCATTATTGCCAACGGATATGGTTTTTACCAGCCTGATTGAAAAATACAATAATTTGCTTTTAGAGCGGGATAGAAGATTATTAGCGGTCACAGTAACTAATCCGCTCATTTTAAACTTAGATCAACAGATCGCCAATTTACGCATTGACATGCTCTCCAATCTGATTAGTACTAAAAATGGTTTAGTCATTACAAAAAACAGGCTTAATGCTGAAATCAATAAAGCGGAAAATCGGATCCAGGAGGTTCCTGCTACAGAGCGCAATTACCTTAATTTAGCGCGGCAACAGCAAATCAAACAGGAACTGTATATTTTCCTGATGCAAAAAAGCGAGGAAACAGCCATATCCAAGACATCAACAATATCAAACTCCAGAACGATTGATCCCCCGAAAGCTGAATTTAAACCGTTTTCGCCTCAATCTAGGGTTGTGGCATTAATTGGTTTGTTTTTTGGCCTTGCTATTCCAATTGGCTTAATATATTCATTGGACGTATTAAATAATAAAGTAAGAAATAAAGAAGATGTAACTAAAGGAACCACTGTTCCGATTTTTGCCGAAATAGGTCATAATATCCTTGGAGATAACCTGGTGGTAGCGAATAATAGTCGTTCTCCTATTGCGGAGCAATTTAGGGCATTGCGTACAAATCTTTCATTTTATTTAAATCAGCCAGATAAAAAAGTGGTTGTAATGACCTCAAGCATGGCTGGGGAAGGAAAATCATTTGTGACCATCAATCTGGGAAATATTTTAGCGATCACCGGAAAGAAAGTTTTATTGATGGAATTGGATCTGCGTAAACCAGGGCTAGCCCATAAGTTAAATGTTGTTAACAATTTGGGATTCACCAACTACATCATTAATAATGCCTTAGAAGTCAAAGACATTGTAAAGAAATTAGATTTTCAAGACAATATCTTCCTGATAAGCTCAGGGCCAATCCCTCCCAATCCGGCTGAAACTTTGTTAAATGTGAGAACTAAAGAACTCATCGATTTGCTCAAATTGCAATTCGATTACATCATTATTGATGCCCCACCTATAGGAATTGTAACTGATGCTCAGCTCATGGAAGTTCATGCTGATTTGTGTCTGTATGTAGTTAGACAAAACTATACATTGAAATCCCAACTTAAGATTATCGAAGATTTAGTGACTAATAAAAAAATGCGGAATGTTGGGGTGGTGATCAATGATATTATTGCAAGTGAATTTAATGGATATGGGTATGGTTACGGTTATGGCTACGGCTCCTATGGAAATGACGAGGTCAAAAAGAACGGATTAAGTAAGGTAAGTTCCCTTTTTAACCGAAAAATTCAAAGGTTTAAAAATGGAATCAGCAAATAAGGTAGCTTTCAACACGGTTGTTCTGTATATAAGAATGATAATTACGGTTGTATTGTCCTTATATACAACGCGATTGGTTTTAAGTGCTTTAGGTGCTACGGATTATGGAATATTCAACTTAATTGCAGGTATTGTTTCCATGTTGTCTTTCCTTAATGCAGCCATGACTGCGTCAACCCAGAGATACTTGTCTTTTTATCAAGGACGTAATGATCTCTTCCAGCAAAAAAAAGTTTTTTCTAATAGTCTGTTTATTCATGTTTTAATAGGGATAATAGTCGTGTTTGGTTTAGAGGTTTCGGGTATGTTTTTATTTGATGGATTTTTAAAAATACCTGTGGATAGGGTAAATGCGGCAAAGTACATCTTTCATTTCATGTCGGTTACTGTGTTTTTTACGATCATCGCTGTCCCGTTCACTGCTTCATTGAATGCTAGAGAAAATATGATGTGGACCGCCATTGTCAATATTTTGGAGTCTGTGCTTAAATTCGGTATAGCTATTCTTCTTCTGGAAATAAACAGGGATAAATTGGAAGTATATGGTTTGCTAACGGCGGCTATAAGTATCGTGAGTTTTATTTTATATGCATGGTTTTGTCTTAAAAAATATCAAGAGTGCCGGCGGCCAGGGTTAAATGAATTTGATGTTAAACTATTTAAAGAGTTAACTTCTTTTGCTGGTTGGAATCTCTTCGGGGCATTAGCTGGGATAGGAAGAACACAAGGCTTAGCCATTATTTTAAATTTGTTTTTTGGAGCTGTGGTAAACGCGGCTTATGGCATTGCTAATCAAGTGGCTGGTCAATTAAATTTTTTTTCTGCCACATTGTTAAAAGCGCTAAATCCACAGATCATGAGAAGTGAGGGGGCTAATGACAGGCAACGAATGTTAAGGTTGTCCATGATAGGAAGTAAATTTTGTTTTTTTTTATTAGCAATTATTGCCATCCCCTGCATTTTTGAAATGGAGAATATCCTTAGATTTTGGCTGACTCAGGTCCCGGAATTTACGGTCATATTCTGTAAACTGGTTCTCATTGCTTTGTTGACCAATCAGCTCACCATAGGATTGCAGTCTGCATTTCAGGCGACTGGCAAAATAAAATTATACCAGACCCTGGTTGGTATTACCTTGCTGCTTAATCTACCATTAGCGTACTTATTGTTGAAGTTTCACTTTCCTGCATATTCCGTTTTACGCTCTTATATTTTCATTGAGGCTATCGCATGTTTTTTACGCATACTACTTTTAAAAAAGCTCGCTGGTTTATCTGTAAAAGTATTCTTTAACAGGGTTTTGGCCAGAGAGTTATTACCTGTAATGATCTCCTGTTTAATTTGTGTGTATATAACACAAGTAAGCACATTTGAACTCCAGTATAGGTTTTTGGTCACTTGCATTTTTTCTACTGCAGTGTTTAGCATAAGTGTTTATTTCTTAGGATTATGTAACGATGAAAGGCTATTGATAAATAAATTATTCATTAATGTTTTAAATAAAATGAAATAATGAACAATGCCGAAAATATTAAGTCACTGGTTGACCAGGTAATCGTTGGTGGCTATTGTATTGGTTGTGGTGCATGCGCCGCATTGGATAATTCTCCGATTAGCATTAAATTGGATGAATATGCCAAATTACAGGCTGTTTTAGAACCTGGCCTGCAATTTCTTGAAGCTAAAAGTCCAGTGTTAGCTGTCTGTCCTTTCTCAAATGAAAGTCCCGATGAAGATGAAATTGGTAAGGAACTTTATGGTTTGCAGGCAAACAAGCACGAAAAATTAGGATTCGCTATAGCCAGTTACGCAGGATTTGTTTCTGAAGGAACCTATCGTAAAGATGGTAGTTCGGGTGGAATGGGCACCTGGATATTAAATGAACTATTAAAAAGCGGCTTAGTCGACGGCATTATCCATGTTAAAGAGCGGGTGAAAACAAAAGATAACCCTTTGATTTTTGAATACGCTATTTCTACTACTCAAAGTGAAGTTTTAAAAGGTGCAAAATCCAGATACTACCCCATTGAGCTGTCTGAGGTCATTCGCACAATTAAAAGTACGCCAGGGCGCTATGCTATTGTTGGGTTACCCTGTTTTATTAAAGCGATTCGTCTATTGCAAAAAAACGATTCAACGATTGCCGATCGCATCAAGTTTTGTGTAGCCTTGGTTTGTGGCCATTTAAAAAGTGCCAATTTCGGTAACATGTGGGCCTGGCAAATTGGTGTTCATCCTAATAACGTTGTGGCTATCAATTTTCGAAACAAGTTGAAGGGTTATGGCGCCAATAAATATGGTGTTGCCGTTAAAGGTGATGTAGATGGCCAGATGGTCACAAAGGAAAGCCCCCCTTTAAGCCAATTATATGGTGCGGATTGGGGTTGGGGCCTGTTTAAATACAAGGCCTGTGATTTTTGTGATGATGTAGTAGGGGAAACGGCAGACCTTACCATCGGCGATGCCTGGCTTCCACAATACCTGCATGATAGTGAAGGCACTAATATTATCGTCATACGTAACCAGCAACTCAAGGAATTGGTTGATCGGGCAAATGTAGAAAAGAGGTTAAATCTTGAAGAAATTAGTTTTGATGAAGTCGTTAAGTCACAACAAGCAGGGTTTTTACACCGCCGCGAGGGCTTAGCTTACAGATTATATTTAACCGACATCCAAGGGAAATGGCGGCCAATTAAAAGGGTGCAAGCCTCCGATTCATCGATAAATGACCTGGTGAAGGCACGACAACGAAAACGCATTGAATTAGCCGAAAAAAGTCATGTTGCCTTTAAGAAAGCACTTGCAGCGGGTGAGTTTAGTGTTTTTAAACAAGAATTAGCGCCTGCTGTATCCGATTATAAATCATTATACAAAGTTCCGTTCCTCAACAGGGTTATTAATCGATTAAAAAAAATAGCAAATATTAAATGAATTGATATGCGGATTGGAATTATAACTTTTCATTGGGGAACAAATTATGGTGGTGTACTTCAAGCTTTCGCATTGCAGGAATACCTGAAGAAAATGGGACATGAAGTGTCTATTATAAATTATTTTCCCAAATCTCAAAGTGAATCCTTCATAAGGAGTGTGATATCGAAAAGCTTGAGGAATAGCTTTAATAATGCAAAAACGTTCTTTAAGGAAAAAAGATTCGTTCCTTTTAGGGTCGAAAATTTGACGCTTACCAGAAGGTATTACAGTTTGGAGGATTTACAAAAGCATCCTCCCGAAATGGATGTATATATAAGCGGAAGTGATCAAGTCTGGAATCCTTATATCCTTGATACTTATGGGATACCCTATTATTTAGGCTTTGGTGATCAGACCGTCAAGAGAATTTCTTATGCCGTTAGTTTGGGCTGCATTGACTATCCAAAGGAGAAAATGGACTTAATACGTTCGTTTTTGAAAGATTTCGATGCCTTAAGTGTTCGTGAAAATACGGGGATTACCATTTTGCAACATGTAGATGTAAAGGAAGTGGCGCTCATGCCGGATCCAACCTTATTACTAGGGGAGGCAGACTTAGCTAAATTTATACGGCCGCTCCAGAAGAAGGTTGGCGCATTTGCTTTCTTTTATATTTTGCAGGAAGATCAAAACTGTATCAACGACATCTACAAATTTGTAACTGGCAAGTTAAGGCTGCATGTGGTCAACACCAAACATTTTAAACATGCTACCATGAGCATTGAGGAGTGGCTGTCTAACATTGCAAATTCAATGTTTGTGGTTACAAATTCTTTTCATGGCGTTGTTTTTTCCCTTTTACTAAAAAGGAACTTCCTGGTTGTGCCTGTAGAGGGACGTCATGCTGGAATGAATGATCGGATTGAGACCTTGTTAACGAAGTTCGGCCTGGAGGATAAGATCGTTAGGGAATATAATGAGGCTAATCTGGTAAGACAATTAAATATAGCGATTGATTGGGTGAAAATAGGCAGGATAAACGATGAATTAAAGAGTTTAGCCCATGCTTTTTTTAAAAAGAATTTAAGCGAATAGTATGGTAGCCTATGTCGCTTTATATATATATTTAATTGTTGTTTCCATAATTACCTGGAAGAAAGAGAATAATACGATTTTTTTCCTTTCAGCTTTGCTAGTTGCCTTATTGCCTGCCTTGCGTGCTGTTTCTGTAGGAACGGATACCATTAATTATGTCAATTATTTTTTATATCCAAGTCGCGGATATAATGATCAGCTTATTGAGTTCGGTTACGAAGTGTGGAATGATATCATCCGATTTATTTGGTATAATGAGTATTTTTTTCTTTTCTCCAGTTCCCTGTTGGCCATGAGCGGGGTTATATTTTTTATTTACAAAGAATCTCCTTACCGTACATTTTCATTGTTGTTATTTGTCATTGTTGAACAGTTCTACTTTATGGAATTTAGTGGGATGCGGCAAGTGATCGCAATTTCCTTTTTCCTTTTTGCTTTATATTATTATCATGCAAATACACCGGATAAGAAAAAGGCTTTTCTCTTTTTTGTGCTGGCGATGTTATTCCATGCAACCGTAGCTTGGACCCTGCCGTTCATCTTATTTCTTGATAAAGTTAGTTTCAAAAAAAAGTGGGTTTATATTCTTTTGGTGCTTTCTTTCATAGCAGGCCTGTATGGGGTTTTTGACTATCGCTCTGCAATAGCTACTATTTTTGGAATGGTCAATGTTGGTGATGGACTGGTAAATAAATACGGTGGCTATTCTGATTTTACAGTGGAGAATGAGAGTAACTCACATAGAATTCTTTGGGATATGTTGCCATTATCAGTCATATGCTTAGGGATAGTTATCTCTCAAAAACAGATTGATTATCATTATTTAAAACTTTTCATCACCGGGGTAGTGGTTAATAACCTCATTATATCCTATCCTATTGGCTTTCGTATTGTAATTTATCTCCTGATCTTGATTGTGATTATTGTTCCTAAAGCATTCAACAGGCAGGGGTTATTGGCTGCCATAATATATACCCTAATTGTTGTCTACTATTTATATAAGTCTTGTTCCATCCTGCTGGTACAATTCAATCCTTTATTTGTCGGTAACAAGGTTGTACCCTATAAAACTTATCTGGATGAAAAATAATGACAGGCCAATTAACATAGTTTACATTGCTGTGTGTGATGGTGGTTCTTTTAAAGCTTTACTAAATATGCTTGACGGATTAGCGGCCTATCATGTTAATCCTTTGGTAATCATTAATGTTAAAAATGAGTTTACGGAAGAATTGGAACGAAGAAACATTCCTTACCAAGTGGTGAGGTATAAATTTAATTTATGGCCTTTTTATTCGAGCTGGAATGATAAGATTCGTTTTTTTTGGCGTTTGTTTTCTAATCCGGTTTATAATTTAATTGCCCTGAAAAGGATGGAGGGCTTTGCTAAGAATTTCGGTGCTGAATTAGTTCACACGAATACTGGCGTATTACATGTTGGATTTAAAGTGGCAAAGAAACTGGGATTGCCCCATGTATGGCATTTCAGGGAGTACCAAAATACCGGGGTAAATGTGGAATATCATTTTCACATGCACCCTTTTCCAACCATAAAGTGTTTTTTTTCAAAATTGTACTTTCCTGAAAACTATTCCATTGCGATTACTGAAGGGATCTATAGGCATTTCAACATGCACAGCGATCGGGCACGAATTATTTACGACGGCGTTTTTAAATCCACTAACGGGAACTTCGTTGCCGACAAAAGTCGGTACTTTTTGTTTGTTGGACGGATCAATCACCAGAAGGGCTTTACCGATTTAATTGATGCTTTCGTTGATTTTGCTGCTAAAGACCAAGATTATGAACTATGGATTGCAGCAAAGTTTGTTGACAATGAATACACGAAGGCCATTCAGAATAAACTTCATCAAAAAAACTTACAAGCTCGTGTGAAATTTTTAGGCTACCGTGCGGACGTTCAGGACTTCATGTTAAGGGCAACTGCTTTAATCGTGCCTTCTAAATTTGAAGGTTTTGGTTTCATTACCGCGGAGGCGATGTTTAATGGGTGTTTGGTGATTGGCAGAAACGTTACGGGAACGAAAGAACAGTTCGACAATGGACTAAAAGAAAATGGTCTTGAAATTGGGTTAAGGTTTTCTTCAACTACTGAGCTCAGCAGGGCCTTGAATGAGGTCAAATCAAATGGCATCGCCTCTTATGTCCCCATGATCAGAAGGGCCCAAAAGACGGCTATCCGGTTATACGCTATTGAGGAAAATAGCAGAAAGGTCTTTGAATATTATCAGGACTTATTAAACCAACGCATACCTAAATGATGATCTATGGATGTGTCAATTATTATCATAAACTATAATACTAAAGCTTTTACTAAGGATTGTATCAGCAGTATATTTGAACACACTAAAGATGTCAATTTTGAGGTGATTGTGGTTGATAATGCTTCAACTGATGGATCTGTGGAACTGCTGGAACAAGATGCAAGGATTTTATTGATTAAAAGCGGTGCTAATTTGGGATTTGGGAGGGCAAATAATATCGGCTTTGAACAAGCGCGTGGAAAGTATGTGTTCTTGCTGAACTCAGATACGCTTTTACTAAATAATGCGGTAAAAGTTTTCCTCGATTTTGCCAATCATACGCCTATTAATTTCGGTGCCATTGGATGCGTCCTGTTAAATGCAAATGGGGTGGAAACACACTCTGTCGTGGATTTTAAGAGTATACCCAGATTAATCAAATTTGCGATAAAGAAATTAGTGCAAAAAGTATTTAGTTTACCACCATCCTTTGTGCAGGCCAAACTTAATGGAAATTCTTACCAGGAGGTTGATGGCGTGATCGGGGCGGACATGTTTATCCCTTCAACAGTCTATAAAGCTGTAGGTGGTTTTGATCCGGCGTATTTTATGTACGGAGAAGAAGTAGACCTGCAAAAACGCATGGATAAATTGGGTTTTAAAAGATTAGTCATCAGAGGTCCTGAAATTATACATTATGAAGGGGGAAGCAGTGATAACCTTGCGCAAAAACTCTCCTGCAAGACCGTCTACAACCTTCAAAAAGGCGCTTTATATTTTGTGAAAAGGCATCGTTCAAGGACATACTATAACCTCTACAAGTTTGTGCTTTTATTTACCTGGTTTCCATGGGTATTGATAGACAAAAGGTTTAAATTAAAAGAAAAGAGGCTATTGTTTAATTTGATCAAATCATCTTGAAATGGAAACTCCAACAATTGAATTTTCCCCCGTTATTTTATTTGTCTATAAACGGCTTGATACGCTGAAAAGGACCTGTGAGGCATTAAAAGCCAATAGATGGGCGGAGTTGACGACCTTATATATCTATTCAGACCATTTCAAGGGCGAGAAGGATCGAGTCGCTGTACTTGCTGTTCGGGATTACATCCACCAAATCAAAGGTTTTAAAGCGGTCAACATTATAGAAGCTGTTGAAAACAGGGGCTTGGCCAACTCCATCATCCTTGGCGTCACTTCCATTTTAGAAAAATATGGCAGGGCCATTGTGCTTGAAGATGATTTAATCACCAGTAAGAATTTTTTGATTTTTATGAATCAGGCTTTGAATTATTATCAGGACGATGCCAGGGTATATTCCATAGCCGGTTATACGATACCTATTACGCCCAGGGAGAATGAAGATGTATATTTTACGCAAAGAGCTTCATCCTGGGGATGGGCAACCTGGATTGACCGTTGGGATAATGTGGATTGGAATATTAAAGATTACCCTAATTTTTCTAATGATTTGAATATGAAAAGAAATTTTAACAGGATGGGGTCTGATATGACGAAAATGCTCAATGACCAAATGATTGGAAAAATAAACTCCTGGGCGATCAGGTGGTGTTACCACCAGTTCAAAACTCAGCAATTTACGGTGTACCCCGTTTTGTCAAAGGTTTTAAATATTGGTAATGGCCATGGTGCTACCAATACAAGGGATGGGTTCAGTCGTTTCAAAACAAATCTTGATACAACCAATAAAATATCGTTCTCATTTAAGGAAAATGTTCAATTGGAAGAATATTATTTGTCGCAGTTTTTAAAGCAGTTTAGTGTTTTTACCAGGGTTAAATTTAAAGTCTTAAACATGTTGAAGTTTTGAAAATTTTAATGATTCACAATTATTATGTTTTAAGGGGCGGTGAGGATGTGGTGTTTGAGCAGGAATTGGCACATTTAAAAAAAGCGCATGATGTGGAAGCCTTAGTTTTTTACAACAAAACTGGTTGGAAAGGCGCATTGGAGTTTGTGTGCTCCATTTGGAATGTTTTAGCTGCCAGTAGGCTCAGGAATAAAATTAAATCTTTTAAACCTGAAGTGATACATGTCCATAATTTTCATTTTTCATCAGGGCCGATTTTGATAAGAACAGCAAAAAAAATGAATGTGCCCTTGGTGTTAACCTTGCACAATTATAGGTTGCTATGCCCCTCTGCAACTCTAATGCATGAGGGGAAGGTTTTTACGGAAAGTTTAAGTCAAAATTTCCCTTGGAAGGCGGTTAAAAAAAAAGTTTATAGGGGCTCTATCCTGGCTACGTTCTGGCTGGCGTTGACATTTTGGTTTCATAGGAAAATAGGAACCTGGAAGCAGGTGGATCGCTATATTGCTTTAACTGAGTTTTCTAAAAATTTATTTCTATCATCGAAGTTAAATGTAGATGCAATGCGCATGGTGGTGAAGGCTAATTTTGTGGAGAAATTGGAGGCCCATTTAAATTTAAATTCAAGCAGTTTCCTCTTTGTAGGCAGGTTAAGCCAGGAGAAGGGCATCCATATTTTGTTGGCAGCTTTTAAAGATTGTGATGCCGTATTAAACATTGTAGGGGATGGGCCACTGGGCGAATTAGTCTGCCAGGCTTCGTCTGCAGGGAAAAACATTCATTACCTGGGGAATTTAAAATCGGCAGAAGTGCGTCAGGTTATGGCACAAAGCACTGCCTTAATTGTTCCTTCCATCTGGTACGAGGGAATGCCAATGACAATTCTGGAGGCTTTTTCCTTAGGGCTTCCGGTGCTTGCCAGTAATATTGGTGCTTTGAGTACAATGATTAATCATGGTCATAATGGGCTGCATTTTGTTGCAGGTGATTCGGCCAGTCTAATCAGTTGTGTAAAGTATTGGGCTTCTCTTTCGCCCAAGCGAAAGATGGACTTTAGTGAAGCGGTGTACAGAAATTATTTAGGTAATTATACACCAGAAGAAAACATAAGGCAACTGGTGAAAATTTATCAAACAAGGCACTAATTGAATTCTTTTTTTAATTTTAACTGCAGCCCCCAGCTGTTCGGTAGTAATTTGCCCTGGTCAACTGCGCCGCTTACCGACAGGTAATAGTTATTTCTTAAAGCCTTTCCAGCATCGACATAGATGGAATATTGTTGTACTGGGGTAAATAGTCCCCAATATGGTCGGCTCCTGTTAGAGCCCGTCGATTCACCGTATTTACTTGTTGCAAAGGTGCCGTAATTTTTGGAGTAGGTGGCTTTAATCAGGAAGTCAAATGTTTTATAACTGCCTGTAAAACCGCTATGGACGGCGATCACCCGGTTGTTGGAAAAATACTTGCTCGGCGCAGCAGCAAGATCATCATTTGCATAAGGGGCTGTGGTGATAAGTGGATTCCCTAATCCCTCCCCCTGATAACTCCATCCTTGTGGATAGTAGTAATTGTTATAATAGTCTTCATCACCGGATTGGGTAGGCTTTGACCAGGGATAGCCTGCCTGATCCTTGGAATAAAAGAACTCCACTAAGATTTTTTTCCACCTGAAATCGCTGTTGCTTTCCTTATATTTTAGATTTGCTAAGGTGATTCCATTCAGACCGTCTTTGATGTTAGCTAATTTAGAAAGTGCCCCTGTTTCATAGATCGATTGCCTGTATAAGGAGATGCTGATGTTGTTGAATTGGTATTCGGCACCCAAATCAATACTTCCCAGCTGGTTGCCAATTTTTGAATGGGGTATTGGATTATGACGATACGTTTTGCCCCTGAGCACATAAAAGAAGGTGCTTAGGGTACTTAGGTCAAATAAGTCGCCGTAAGCGGCGCGTTCATTACCCCAAAATACCTGATGGTTGGCACCTCCATATAACTGCAGCCGCCAGCTTTTTTTTCCAAGCCTTACATATAAGGATTTTTGATGCAGGTAGGTAGATGGGTTTCTGTCGTAAGTGTTGATAGTCCCATTTCTACCCAAATTCACCTTGTCCAGAATGGTGGTGTTGCCTAGCCAGCCATGGGCAAAGTTTCCTTTGAAGCTTAATAGTCCCCCGAAAATAGGAAGGGAAAAATATTTCGGAATGGACAGCTCTATTTTAGGGACCCCTAAAGCATTACCCGCAACTGCGAAATTGCCACTACTTAATGTGGTGTCACCGTTTAAGCCAGTTACATCTTTGGTTCTCCCAGCTTTGATCTGAAATATCGAGGCTCTCACTTTAACGAAACTTTCTATAAGCGTTAAATTGGATCCCGTACCTGCGTTAACGCGTCCCTCAAACCCAAATCCCCAATCAAATGTCTTTTTTTTAAGGCTGTATTTTGTTTCATCGTAGTTTCTATAAGCCCTACCGATAAAACTCCCTGATCCGCCAGGTAAAGGAATCGAGCCAAATTGGTTTGAGCGCATCCAGAAAGGTACTGCATGGTTTGTAGTACCGATTATTTGAGTTTCAATTTCAAGTTTCACAGGAGCATATTGGCCTTTGGTCGTGGAAGTGCACAGAAAGGCTAAGCAAACTGTTAAGCTGCTGATATAGGCAAGGGTGACAACACTTTTGTTGATCATATAAGTTTTTTTTAATAGGAATAACTATTTGTATTTCATGATGATTTTTCTGATTATATTTTTTTTGATACTCCTCTTGAGTTGTTCTTTTGCTAATAGGTAAAGAAATAGGTGATTCGTTTTAAAATATCGTATAAAGAGTCTTCTGGGCTCCTGTTTTAACCTGTACAACCATTCGAGGCTATTGGTTTGCATCCAAATTGGTGCACGTTTTTGCAATCCGATTAAGACAGGAAGGGCACCCCCAACCCCAATCATGATGGCATCAATTTTCCCTTGCATGGCATGCATCCATTTTTCCTGTTTGGGGCAACCGAGGATGACGAAGATGATATTTGCACCTGAGGATGAAATATTCTGTGCTATTTCATCCATTTCGAACTTGGTTAATTCCCGGAATGGTGGGGAGTAAGTACCTCCCAAGTTTAAATTCGGATATGTGACAGTAAGGTAATCCGTTGTTTTCGCAAGCATCGCTTGTGTTCCACCATAAAAATACACGTTCAGGTGATGTCTTTCGGCTTCGGAAAGAAGTACTGGTAGTAAACTCATTCCATCTACCCTTTCTTGAGTTTGCCGATGCAATAACCCGAAGCTTTTAGCAACTGGCATACCATCTGGTGTGACCAGAAATGCACTGTTTACAACCTTTTTAAAAAACAATGATTGATAAGCTTCTAATATCATATGAACATTAGCTAAGCAAACATAACAAGAGACTTTTTGTATGGCTTGTTGTATGATAGCGCTTACAAATTGTTTATAAGTGCCATAGGATACATTGATTGAAATAATTCTCCTTTTTGGAAGTGCTTGATCCATAACTTTAAGAATTAATGTTCTATATACAGTCCTTACGTCGTATTCTATAGACTTTGGTCCTAATTGTTATTTATGGTTCAGAAGTGCGGATGCTATGGGCACATATAGTAATAGGAGTTATTATTCATATCCACTAATTAACTATTTTCATTAATGCCAAAGGATTTTCGCACAACATATAATATGCTAAGATTTAATTGCTTTAATTTAAACGATGTAATGTGGTGTAAATATATTCATTTACCACTCTGTTTTTGATTATTTTGATAAAAAATGTTTTTTTGTGTAAAAAAGTGTTACCATATTTTGCTTAATTGAAATTATTTAGGAAAAAACCGCCCATTTTATTTGTCTTTTTTAATTTAATAGGGTGTGTTTGCTAAGAAAAGGGCTTTTGCTACGGAAAAATGGGGTCATCACCGGAGAATTTGTAACAAAACACAAAAAAAAAGCACTAAATTAATTGTGAAAATTAATTTAGTGCTTTTTAGAAGTCCTAATACTAATATTTATGGTTATTCCGAAGCTGATTGTTGCTTATAGTTTGTACTTGAGATCTTGCACGTATTGCGACAAGCGGTTTGCTGTCGTATTTGGGGGTACGAGATGATCAGTGCTTCAATGGGAAGCTGATATGGTGGGTTTTAGTTTTTCTCGATGTTTAAGGGTCTCAACCTCGCCTAAGTTCCTCATAGATGCCAATCAGTCTTTTTTGAAGGCTGCTGAGTTCTTCTTCGCGTTCCTGAAGTTTGTCTCTTAATTTTTGCAGCTCTCCTGAATTCGCAGCAGGGGCAGTGCTACCGTCTTCCTGAAGAATACCCGCTGCGGTAATGCCAAACAGCGTAGCAATCTGCGTGAGCCTGGAAATGTTGATATCAGTTATTCCTGTCTCGATTTTCGAAAATGCCGGAACAGAAATATTTAACTGGGCTGCCACTTGGCTTTGGCTCCAGCCTTTCTTTTGACGAAGACGACGAATGTTTTTACCGATGTATTTCATGTTATAAATTTAATTAATTTTTATAACTACAAATGCGGTGGTCAGCGGCTTATGTTGAATTTGTGCAGGAGGTGAGATTAATACACAGTACCCCGTTAACAGTTGCTTGTTAACGGGATTAGGTGTCATTTAGTGTGTGTGTGTGTAACAGAGAAGGTTTACTTTTTGGTAACTTCTTCGTAAAGATCAATCAGTTTACGTTGAAGATTGCTAACCGTTTCTTCTTTTTCCTGGATCTTTGCTTTTAACATGGCGGCTTCGTTGTGAAGGGCTTCCTGAGGGTTTTCTCCCTCGTCATAAAGGATGTCTAAAATAGAAACACCGAAGATATCAGCTAGTTGCTTTAGCCTTGACATATTGATGTCTGTCGGTCCTGTTTCTATTTTAGAAAATGCCGGCACCGAAACCTGTACCTTTTCTGCGATCTGAACTAATGTCCAGCCTTTTTTCTGGCGTAATCGACGGATGTTTTTACCTACGTTGTTCATTTGGTGTAATTAAAAAAGTTCTACGTTTTTGTTAATTCATTGTGTGTTTTATGCTTTTAGTAAATTACTAGAATCATAAGTTAAAGGTAGGAGAAATTTTCATCTATTTATAGAATAAATTGTGCAAATACTTATTTCACGTATTTCTCACCTTGTGCAAGTCGATTTTTAATTTATGATTAAATTGTGAAAAATTTGTAACAAACTGGTAATCAATTTAAAGTGGGGGTTGTGTGTTGTGTTGATTTATATGCTCAGTGAGTAAAAAAAAATTATGTGATGAGTAAAAAAGATGTTACTTGAAGCCGCATTTTTAGCAAATAGCGCTTTAATTTTTTTTTTCGTTATGTTCTTTAAATTAATACTCAATTTGGAACAGGTAAATGGTGCATATTTTAAAAAAGATATTCATCTACATATTTTTTCTACATTTACGTTGGATTAACAAACTCATCAACTAATTGATATTGAATAATGTGTGGAATAGTAGGATACATAGGCCATAGACAAGCATGGCCGCTAGTGATTAAAGGCTTAAAAAGATTAGAATATCGCGGTTATGATAGTGCAGGCGTAGCATTATTGAATGCGGGGGAGATGAAAATTTTAAAAAAGGCAGGGAAAGTTCAGGAATTGGAAAACTTTGCAGTAGGCAAAGACCTGGATGGCACCATAGGCATTGGCCATACCCGCTGGGCAACCCATGGCGCGCCCTCTGATCGCAATTCCCATCCGCATACTTCAAACAATGGCCAGCTAGCGATTATCCACAATGGGATTATTGAAAACTATGCCACCATAAAAACAGAATTGCTGCGTCGTGGACACAAATTTAATAGTGATACCGATACTGAGGTATTAATTCATTTGATTGAAGAAATTTATAAAAGTCATAGTATTGATTTATTGGAAGCAGTTCGCCTGGCTTTACATGAAGTAAACGGCGCTTATGCCATCGTCATTATGGATAAGGAAAACCCCGATCAATTAATTGCGGCACGTAAAGGAAGTCCAATGGTAATTGGTGTGGGTGATGGCGAGTATTTTATTGCCTCGGATGCTACTCCGATAATAGAATATACCAAAAATGTAATTTACATGAACGACAATGAAATTGCCTTAATTAAAAGGGATGAATTGTTGATTAAACGTTTAGACAACGTTGTACAAACCCCTTATGTTCAGGAACTGGAAATGCAGTTGGAGATGTTGGAAAAAGGGGGCTACGAGCATTTTATGCTTAAAGAAATTTATGAACAGCCCCGTTCGATTCGCGATTGTATGCGTGGAAGGATTTATCCGGAAGAGGGTGAAGTTCGATTGGGCGGAATTAAAGAATATGCTGAAAAGCTTAAAAATATAGACCGTATAATTATTGTAGCTTGTGGTACTTCATGGCATGCAGGTTTAGTAGGGGAGTACTTAATTGAAGAATATGCAAGGATTCCTGTAGAAGTGGAATATGCTTCTGAATTCAGGTATAGAAATCCGATTATTACCGAAAAAGATGTTGTGATAGCCATATCTCAGTCTGGTGAAACAGCAGACACCATGGCGGCAATTGAAATGGCTAAAGAAAAAGGAGCAACTATTTTCGGGGTTTGTAATGTGGTGGGTTCTTCCATTCCACGGATTACACATGCCGGTGTTTATACACATGCCGGTCCTGAGATTGGTGTTGCCTCTACTAAAGCTTTTACTGCCCAGGTGACGGTTTTAATTCAGATGGCTTTTTACATGGCGCAGCAAAAGGGCACCATGACGAAATCGCAATTGGTAGAGCTGTTAACTGAAATGGATAATATCCCGGCGAAAATTGAAAAAGCATTGGAGTCAGATACCATAATTAAAGAAATAGCTAACAAATTTAAAGATTCAAGAAATTGCTTGTTTTTGGGTCGTGGAAGCGGTTTTCCGGTGGCCCTGGAAGGTGCTTTAAAATTGAAAGAAATATCGTATATCCACGCAGAAGGTTATCCTGCCGCGGAAATGAAACATGGCCCGATTGCTTTAATTGATGAGGAAATGCCGGTTGTGGTGATCGCGACTAAAAATTCATCCTACGAAAAAGTGATCAGCAATATTCAGGAAGTTAAAGCCCGTAAAGGCCAGGTGATTGCCATTGTTACTGAGGGAGATACCGAAGTAAAAAGAATGGCCGATTACTGTATTGAAATACCTGATGCAAGTGAAGCTTTCCTGCCATTACTCGCTACCATTCCATTGCAATTGTTATCGTACCACATTGCCGTGTTAAGGGGGTGTAACGTAGATCAACCACGAAACCTGGCTAAATCTGTAACCGTAGAATAATATGGAAATAATTCTCGCGATTATTTGTAAAATAAGCGTGGGAATTATTTTATATTTTTAACTTTACAGCAACCAAGGTTACCTTATAAACTAACTTATGATGGAATTTCCGCTTTCTGATTGGGAGACCAGACGCCTCGCAGCACTGTATAACCTGGAAATTCTCGATACCAAAGAAGAAACGGATTTCGACAATATTGTTGCTTTGGCTGTCCAGCTTTCTGATTGGCCCATTGCCTCCATTGGTTTTATTGACCGCTACAGAACCTGGATAAAATCGGCTATTGGTTTGGAATCTAATGCCGTACCTACCCACCAGGCGTATAAAGAGGCTATTTTAAAAACTCCGCACCCGGTGGTGATTCATGACGCGGCAATTGATCCATGTTCTACTGATCATCCTTTTGTGTTGGGTGAACCGAAAGTTCGGGCTGTAGCTATCTTTCCGCTAACGAACAACGAAGGCTATACGCTCGGTCATTTAACAGTAGCCGACACCAAACCTGGGGCCTTAACTGAAAAGCAATATAAAGCGATGGAGATGCTTACCCAGCAGATCCTAAGTTTATTGAACCTCCGCCTGAGCATTATAAAAATGCGCCAGATGGAAACCCAGAGCAAAAAAATCATTGATCAGATTAGTCCGGTGTTTAACAATGCCATTGATGCTGTAATTGTTTCGAGCGATGCGGGCAGGATTCTGCAATGGAACACACGTGCCGAAGAGTTGTTTGGCTGGACGGCAGAAGAAGCTATGGGAAAGGCCATTCATGAACTGCTCATCCCTGAAGAGAACTATCCGTTGTTCTGGGAGCATTTCCGGGCACTATTAGCCAACGAGAAAGATTCGACAGGCAGCCGCTACGACATGACCGTTAAACGTAAGGATGGCACGTTACGTACCATTGACATGGGTGTTTCTTCGGCTTACATTGATGGAGAACGCTTGTTTATTGGCTTTGCCCGTGATATTACCGAAAGCAGGCAAATTTCACGTGAGCTGGCCCTGCAGAAAAGTTTTTACGAAAACATATTAAATAAAATACCAACTGATATTGCTGTTTTTGACGCAGATCACCGCTATTTGTTTGTTAACCCTTTCGCGATAGCGAATCCGGAACTTCGGGAATATATTATTGGGAAAGACGATTTTGAATATGCAGCCTATCGCAACCGCGACAATAGCCTGGCTATACAGCGGCGCGCTAAATTTTTAAAGGCTAAAATTACTGGCAAGTCCATTGCCTGGGAAGACCAGGGCATGAATGCTGACGGGGAGCTGATTACGCACCTGAGAAATTTCTATCCCATCCATGATGAATATGGCCGGCTGTCTTTAGTGATTGGTTACGGGGTAGATATTACCGATCGTAAGGAAATGGAAGAGAAACAGAATGTGCTGGTAGAACGTTTATCATTCCAGAATACACAGCTCTTTGATTTCTGCAATATTGTTACCCATAACCTCAGGGGCCCGCTGAACAACATGTCGATGTTAATTGAAATGATTCGCAACAGTAACGACTGGGATGAACAACAGGAGATGGTAGCGAAACTGCAGCCGCTAATTGAAAGCCTGAGCCTCACTTTTAACCAGCTTGTAGAAACCATACAGATTAAACAGGACCTGGAAATTAAATCGGAAAGGGTTAACCTGGAAGTTTGTTTGAAGAAAACGATGGAGGGTTTGGAAATGGAAGTCAAAAAAGCCATGGCCCGCATTGTGATCGATTGTGCGCAAGCACCAGAGCTGAACTTTCCACCGAAATATATAGACAGTATCTTTCATAATTTGATTAGCAATGCCTTAAAATACAGGTCTTCAAACCGCCGTCTGGTGATTCGCATTACGACGCAACAGGTTGGAAGTAGTATTTTCCTATCGGTAGAGGACAACGGGCTTGGCATTGACCTGAAAAAATACAGGGAACAAGTATTTAAAATTGGCAAAGTGTTCCACAACCATTCTAATGCGAAAGGTTTAGGCTTATACATGACCAAAACGCAGGTGGAAATGATGGGTGGTTCGATCCAGGTGGAAAGCGAGGTGGATAAAGGTTCGAAATTTACCATTGAATTTATAAATCAGGAAGACTTTGCCGACTCGGCAGTTTAACAATACATATACATGTTTGACCAGAATACAATCAATTTAGATATCCTAAAAAAAAGGGCTTTCAATTTGCGTTGGGCCACGGTGCCGGAAGGGGTAATTCCCTTAACGGCTGCAGATCCGGATTTTCCAAGTGCACCTGAGATAGCTGAAGCCATCATTCGTTTTACTAAAGACCGCTACCTGTCTTATGGGCCGCCAGCTGGCTTGCCTGAGTTTAAAGAGGGTGTAGCGCGTTTTTTCCAGGAAAAAAGAAATATTCCGGCTAACCCGGAGTGGTTGTTTCCGGTAGACAGTGCCGCTTTTGGTATTTACCTGATTTGCAAGACTTTTTTGAAACCAGGTGATGAAGCCCTGATTTTTGATCCGGTTGATTTTCTTTTTCGCTACTCCACAGAAGCTGTAGGAGGCAAGGCGGTAACTTTTGCTATTCCTCCCGGCACGGATTCGCTAGATTTTGACAAGCTGGAAGCACTGATTACGCCTCGTACAAAATTGCTTTGTTTGTGTAACCCTTTGAACCCTACGGGAAAGGTGTTTACGCGGGAAGAACTGTTGAAGTTCGGTGAAATTGCCATTAAACATGACCTTGTTATCCTTTCAGACGAGATTTGGAGTGATATTATTTTTGCCCCGCATGTATTTACAAGCATTGCTTCTCTAAATGAAGAGATCAGGCAACGTACAATAACCGTAACTGGTTACAGTAAATCGTATGGTTTGGCGGGTTTGCGTATTGGTACCGTAATGGCTTCAAATGCAACACACTATTCGATGTTGTTTGAGGCTTCCTTACACCAGTCAACTATTCATGGAGCCAACGTTTTATCGCAAATTGCAGCTACAACCGCTTTAAACGATTGCCAGGGTTACCTGGATGGTTTTGTAGCACACCTGCAGGAAATGAGGGATTTGACGGTTCGTCTGTTAAATGAAACCAATGGTTTCCATTGTATAGCACCTGAGGGATGTTATGTGGCTTTTGCCAACATTAAGGCCACGGGTAAAAGTAGTTTGGAGATTAGGGATATCTTGTTTAATGAAGCTCGGGTGGCCGTGGTGCCTGGGCAAAAGGAATGGTTTGGCGAAGGGGCAGAGGGCTACATCCGCCTTTGCTTCTCCACTACCCGCCCGATTTTAGAAGATGCTTTGTTACGTATAAAAAATACAATCAACAACCGATGAAGGTCGTAATCATTGGAGCGGGTATAGCAGGACTAACCCTGGCCTTGTATTTGGAAAAATATGATATAGAGGTGGTGATTAATGAGCGTGTTGCCGGAACACCTGGTGGTGGCCATGCTTTTTTAATGCACCACGATGGCCTGTGCATTCTGGAGGAGCTGGCTACAGGTGAATCTTCATCGCTGCCGGGTAAGCTTGTAGAAAAGTTTTGCTTATTGCGCCCTGAGGGGGAAGTGTTACAACAACTGCAACTCGAAGCCTGGCATTGCATGAAACGATCGGAACTGACTACCTTTTTGTATAGTTTGTTAAAAAATGGTGTGCAAGAGCAACGGGTTTTCTCGCATTTTGTTTATGAACGTGGAAAAGCTGTTGCTGCGGTGTTCGAAAACGGGGACCGCGAGGAAGGTGACATTTTTATCGGTGCAGATGGAGGTTACTCCAGGGTACGCACCGAAGTATTAGGTCCGGTGGATTTTAAAGCAGGCCGGGTTAAGGAGGTGGTGGGAATTTCACGACAGGCTGATATTGCCTTGAAATATGCTGGCATATTCAATAAATTTCAAAAGTCGTACCGTGGGCTTGCTTTTGGCATGATTCCTACTTCGGAAGAGGAACTGGTGTGGTTTATACAGTATGATCCTTCTGTTGCGGAACCCACAGATAGTAAACCAGAAACGCTGAAGGCATTCTGTGCTGATTTGCTGCATGATTTCCCGCAAGAGGTGCAACAGGTATTACAGGGTAATGATTTTGAGAAAACTTATTTATGGAATACCCGTGATTTTGACCTTCTGCCTAAATTTCACCATCAAAATGTAATTGTAATTGGTGATGCTGCACATTTAGCTTTGCCTTTTACCAGTGCAGGTACCACCAATGCTTTAGTGGATGCCAAAACTTTAGCGGAACTGCTTCGTTCGGGGCAACCCTACGAACAGGTCTTTGACGAGTTTTATAAACAACGTGCTGCATCGGTAGCTAAACACCTTGAATTTGGCCGTAAACTCAGGGATGTTTTCCTGGATCCTGTTACTTATGCCGGCCAGGCTGCTACGATACCGTTAATATAAGCGTTCTGGCATCATTTTTCTTGTTTAAATTGTAGATTTGTACAGATTAAATGATTGACGATGAGCGGAATGGTGAAAACAGGTGTAATTAGGGCAACAAAGGGAAAGGTGATTTTAGCCCTTACCCTGGCTTGTTTTGCCCTGTTTATGGCCTGGGCAGTGAGCAGGGTTGCTTTTAAAGAGATGCTCGATACGGTGGAAAATATCACTTCGCCAAATGAACGCCTGCGTATTGTTAATGAGCTTTCCAGAAATATTGCCCGTTTAGACCAGTCGCAGAAGAACCTGGTCTTCAATGAACCTCGTAAATATAATTCGTTTTTTAAGGAATCACTCCAGTTACGTAAAGACCTGGATACCTTGGGTATGCTCTACAGTGCTGATACGGTACAATTGGAACGCATTGCTTCGATTAAGAAACTGCTGAGGGTGCGTGATCAACAGTTTGTAGATTATTTAAAAATAAGGGAAAGACTGGTAAATGACCGATCTTTTTCATTGCAGCTGGAGAAGTTTAACAACATGGTGGATAAAACTGCTGCTGCTGCCGACAGCACAGTAGTGACTTCGGAACGCCGTACGACCACCACTACGGTAATCCCCTCTGATGATAAACCCCGGAGTCTGTTTAGTAAGATCTTTGGAACGGGCAAAAAGAAAGCAGAAGAGGATATGGCTTCAGCGTTTCGCATTACCAATGAGGAGAATGTAACCCGGGATACCATTGCCTTGTCTACCGATGGAAAAATAGTGGAAGGGGTGGAGAAGTCGCTAAGGGCGATGCAACGCGCTCAACAACAAAAAAGCCGCACTTTTGTGGCCCGCGAAGCGGTATTGGCAAAGGCCAATAATGTGTTGACCACCCAGATGCTCGATATTTTGAAGAAAGTAGAGCAGGAGGCGGTTTCTGAAATTGAGCAAAGCAGTATACAGGCAAAGAAAGTGGTGAATACCGGGATCAAACAGATTACCATTATTATGGTGGTGTTTTTTCTGCTGATGGTGTTGTTGCTATTTTTGATTCTGACCGATATTACACGTAGTAACCGCTACCGCAAGGAACTGGAAGAGGCCACTGAAAAGGCTGAATACCATGGCAAGGCGAAACAGCGTTTCCTGGCCAACATGAGCCATGAGATTCGTACGCCCTTGCAATCTATTATTGGTTATGCCGAGATTATCCGTAACCAGGACCACCCGGATCCTAAAGACATTAACGCGATTTATGACTCTTCAGAGCACCTGCTCCAGATCGTTAACGAAATTCTTGATTATAACCGCCTGATTTCAGGTAAGTTTACCTTTACCGACCAGGTGTTTAACATCCGCCAGTTGTTGGAGGAAGTAGTGAAGATTGTGACCCCACAGGCTGAACGTAAATCGTTGCGTTTGAAAACATCGTTTGAGCTAGACCATGTGAATTATTTGCAGGGTGATCCTTTCCGCCTGAAACAGATCTTGTTTAACTTGTTAAGCAACGCCATTAAATTTACCCTGGCAGGTGAAGTGGAGTTATGTGCTTTCTTTAAACGCCAGGGCGATAACCTCCATTTTACTTTTCGCGTGAAAGATACAGGTATCGGCTTGACAGAAGAGGAGAGTACGCAGATATTTAATGAATTTGAACAGGCTGACGCGCCTGAACAGACTGAAGTGAACCAAACAGGCGCCGGACTTGGATTAACGATTGTAAAGGCCCTGGTAGAGAACCAGGGTGGCCGTATTTATGTAAAGAGTAAAAAAGGCCAGGGCAGTAACTTCACATTTTTCCTAACGTTTAAAGTGGCCGAAACGCCGGAATTGGTGGTTGACGAAAAAAGTGAACGTTTACAGCTTCACGAGCGTAAGGTATGGGTAGTAGACGATGACCAGTTGATCCTGGATCTTTGCAGCCTCCTCTTTAAAAAACATGGCATAACCTATACTTGTTTTAATTCGCCTCAGGAGATGTTGAATGAAACTGTGGATCCTGAGGTAGGAATCGTGTTAATGGATATTCGTATGCCAAAAATGTCGGGCCTTGACTTGTGTAAAGCCATGCGACAGAAGGTAGCTGCCCATGTAAAAATATTTGCGATGACCGCACAGGTGATGCCCGAAGAAAAGGAACATCTGTTAGCGGGTGGTTTTGATGGTATTGTAGCCAAGCCGTTCAGGGAACAGGAGTTGCTTGAGATTTTTGAAGGGCACGAGGAGATCGGTACTACCAGGAGGAATGCTAATGATGCAACGCAGGAAAGTAATTTGACGGCGCAACCTTCGCCGCCTTTAGAACCTATATTCTTTGACCCGAGTTACCTGGAAAAAATGACCTTCGGTGATCAGGAGCAGTTTGACAAAATACTGAACCGCTTTTACCTCGATTGCCAGAATGACCAGCAAGAGTTATTGGAGAGCCTGAAAAAAGGAAATTATGATCATGTGTCGCTGCTTTTACATCGGTTGGCCGGGCGTTTAGCACAAATGGGCAGTCGAGACCTTGCCACTTCTTTCAGGTTATTGGAAATTGAGGTGGATGCAAGTCTTGATGCCGCAGAAGAGGATGAACTTGATGAGATGCAAAAAACACGTATTGTGGAATTGTGTAACCAGCTGCAACGCCTTACTTATTCGATCTCGTAGCGTTCCATTTTACTGTACAAAGTCTTCCGGTCGATATTAAGCAACTTCGCTGCGCGCGACTTGTTGTATTTTACCTTGACCAGTGTTTCCATGATTAGCGCCTTTTCGTTTACCTCATTGATGGCTTTTAAGTCGGAACCCTGGCTTTTGTCGCCCCGGTTTACTGCCAGAATCATTTCATCGGGCAGGGAACTGACTTCAGCGGTGTCGGAAGGGCTTAAAAGTACCATGCGTTTAATTACATTACGCAGTTCGCGAAGGTTTCCTGGCCAATCATATTTCTTCAGTAAAGCTTTTGCTGCAGGTGCAATATGCTGTACATTGCGGTCCAGTTGCTGGTTGCTTAGGTCAACGAAATGGTTAATAAACAGGTCAATATCTTCACCGCGGTCGCGTAATGCGGGAAGTTGTATTTTAAATTCATTTAAGCGGTGGTAAAGGTCTTCCCTGAAGGCGCCTTTGCTTACACTATTTAATAAATCGTCGTTGGTTGCTGCGATGAGTCGTACGTCAACAGGAATGTTTTTCGTACTGCCCAAGGGTTGTATTACCCTTTCCTGTAGTGCGCGCAATAATTTGACCTGTACTTCGTAACTTAGGTTTCCTACTTCATCTAAAAACAAAGTTCCGCCGTCTGCAGCCTCAAACTGGCCTTTTTTATCGCTTAAAGCCCCGGTAAAGGCACCTTTGGCATGGCCGAAAAGTTCGCTTGCTGCAAGGTCTTTGGACAAGGCACCACAGTCTATGGCCACGAATGGCTTGTTTTTTCTTTTACTTTGCAGGTGTAAGGTACGTGCCGCATATTCTTTACCTGTACCACTTTCCCCTTGTATCACAACCGACATATCGGTTGGGGCCACCAGGCTAATGTGCTCATACAATTTTTCTGCGGTTTCACTGGAGCCTTTAATGGTGTCGGCGTGTTGTTGTTGGTTTTTCGGACTTTCGACTTTAGGTTTGCTTAAGGCATTTTCAATCAGCATCAACAGCTCGTCTGGATTAACCGGTTTGGTGATGTAGTCAAAAGCACCCATGCGAATGGATTTAACAGCTGTACGGACATCGTTAAAGCTGGTCATGATAATGACAGGAACAGTAGTCCCTTGTTCGCGAACCTGGGTTAATACATCGAGGCCGGTGCCGTCAGGAAGGCGGTAATCAACTAATAACAGATCATAACGCTCCTGTGCTAATAGTTTTAAGCTTTTCTTCACATCATTTGCCAAATGAGGCTGGTGGTTGTGTTTTTGAAGAAAGCCTTCTAATATCTGGGAGAACGTTAAATCATCTTCTATTATCAGTATTTTTGCCATAGGTTATCTTTCGTATCCCTACAAAAATACAAAAGCCGGAACGATATCCGGCTTTTGTGGTGTTTTTATTAAAATTATTATGGGGCTTATTGAACGACAACTCCGTCTTTACCAATGTTTAAGGATCCAGTTTCTTCACCTTTTTTAACATCTATTTGGTAGTACTCTGATTTGTTGGCTAACGTTACTAAGTGAGCCGCAGTTGGAACCCATTCTTTATAAGCATCTGACTGTAATGTTGCTTTCACTGCATCAGGAAGTTCTTCAACTTTTACAGGTGTTTTAGTAGTACTGTCTTGAACTAAGGTAGTTACTGGAGCGTTTACTTCGTTTGCTTGAACTGAAGCGATTCCTGCGAAAGCTAAAAATGCTGCTGATAAAATGATCTTTTTCATAACTATTTAATTTTTGTGTTTAGTATTCTTGTTATATGTTAAGTATGATTACATAATGATGCCAAGAACTACAATTTTGTTAAATAGCTGATTTATAAGAGATAGGCATTGTGCCATATTTTTTAAGGTGTGGAAAAGTTCCACACCTTGTGGTTTTAAGAAGCGATGCTGGAGGTTGTTATGCCTACAGCGATAGATTTTGCAGCTTTAATGATGGCAGCGGTGTCAAAGCCACAGATAGACCATAGCTCGGCCTGCTCGCCATGTTCAATGAATTCATCAGGGATTCCTAAGCGGATAACGGTGGCCTGGTAACCATTTTCGGCCATAAATTCAAGGATTGCGGAACCCATGCCGCCTGGCAGACATCCGTCTTCTACTGTAATTATTTTTTTATAGCGCTTGAAAACTTCATGTAAGAGCTCTTCATCCAATGGTTTAACAAAACGCATATCGTAGTGTGCGGGGTGTATTCCCTCACTGTTTAATTCTTTACAAGCAGCTACTGCAAAATTACCGACGTGTCCGATAGTTAAAAAGGCAAGATCTTCACCGTCGCATATTTTGCGGCCTTTGCCTATTTTTAGTTCTTTTAAAGGACGTTTCCAATCAGGCATAACACCTGTGCCCCTTGGGTAACGGATAGAAAAAGGACCCTGATCTTTCAATTGCGCAGTATACATGAGGTTGCGTAACTCTTCTTCATTCATGGGGGCCGAAACCGTCATGTTAGGAATGCAACGCATATAGGCAATATCATAGGCACCATGGTGAGTTGCACCATCTGCACCGGCTAAACCACCTCTGTCTAAACAAAAGACAACATTGAGGTTTTGGATTGCTACATCGTGAATAACCTGGTCAAATGCCCTTTGCATAAAACTAGAATAGATATTGCAAAAAGGTACAAGACCCTGGGAGGCTAGTCCGGCCGAAAAGGTTACTGCATGCTGTTCTGCAATACCTACATCAAATGCCCGTTTAGGCATGGCTTTCATCATGATGTTCATAGAGGAGCCTGAGGGCATAGCTGGCGTAATACCAACAATGTTTTGGTTGGTTTCTGCCAATTCAACGAGCGTATGGCCAAAAACATCCTGGTATTTTGGAGGCTGTGGTTTTTCGTTAACGCTTTTTTTAATTTCGCCGGTAATCTTATCGAATAAACCGGGTGCATGCCATTTGGTCTGGTCTTTTTCTGCCAGGGCAAAACCCTTGCCTTTTACCGTAACACAGTGTAATAATTTAGGGCCAGGAATGGCACTCAGGTCTTTTATAATGGAAGCCAGTTTTTTAACATCGTGCCCGTCAACCGGACCGAAATACCTGAAATTAAGGGCTTCAAATAAATTGCTTTGTTTAAGTAATGTACCTTTAATGCTCTTTTCAATCTTCTTCACAAACTTATGGGCATTGGGCCCAAGTTCCGAAAGTTTAATTAAGGCATTGGATACATCGTCGCGGAAGCGGTTGTAAGATTTTGAGGTGGTAATGCTCGTCAGGTATTCTTTTAAGGCACCTACATTCGGGTCGATCGACATACAGTTGTCGTTCAGGATCACCAGGAGGTTAGAGTTTTCTATACCTGCATGGTTCAAGCCTTCAAATGCCAAACCTGCGGTCATGGCGCCATCGCCAATAACGGCCACGTGCTGGCGGTCTGTCTCTCCTTTATATTGTGAAGCTACTGCCATACCTAATGCAGCAGAAATAGAAGTAGAAGAGTGGCCTACACCAAAGGTATCGTATTCACTTTCACTTATTTTTGGGAAACCACTGATGCCATGAAGTAAGCGGTTGGTGTGGAAAACGGATTTCCGACCGGTTAGTATTTTGTGGCCGTAGGCCTGGTGACCTACATCCCATACCAGTTTATCATAAGGGGTATTGAGTGCGTAATGTAAAGCGACGGTGAGCTCTACCACACCCAGACTTGCGCCGAAATGACCTCCATTTACACTTACCACATCTATAATATACTGTCGAAGTTCTTTGCAAATTTGCTCCAGGTCTTCCTCCTTATATTGTTTAAGGTCAGCTGGATAGTTGATGTTTGGTAGCAATGGACCCTTTTTATCTTCCATAGGTTATAATCGAATATACAAAGTAAGGTATTTTGTTTAATATTATCAGAATAATTTGGCACAGAGGGATAACAATCGCGGAATAAGATTGTTAGAAAGAATATTTTAGCTAATTTTACACCTTAGGAATAAATCAGGCTTTAGCCTGATTGGCCTGAAAGGAATATTATAAAAACATATAAATGAAACGTGATACCTTAATTTTTGATCTGATTGGAAAGGAATTAGATCGTCAGGAAAATGGCTTGGAATTGATTGCTTCTGAGAACTTTGTAAGTAAACAGGTAATGGAAGCTGCAGGCTCGGTTTTAACAAATAAATATGCAGAAGGCCTGCCAGGCAAACGTTACTATGGCGGTTGTGAAGTAGTAGATCAGGTTGAAGATATAGCGATAGCACGTGCAAAAGAGCTTTTTGGTGCTGCATGGGTAAATGTACAGCCACACTCTGGTGCACAGGCCAATGCGGCAGTGTTATTAGGTGTACTTCAGGCAGGTGATAAGATATTAGGTTTCGACCTGGCTCATGGTGGTCACTTAACACATGGCTCTCCGGTTAATTTTTCTGGAAAATTATACCAGCCTTTGTTTTACGGTGTAAAAAAGGAAGATGGTCTGATTGACTATGCAAAGCTGGAGGAAATCGCATTGGCAGAACGTCCGAAATTGATCATTTGCGGTGCTTCTGCTTATTCCAGAGAATGGGATTATGCATTTATCCGTAGTGTAGCTGATAAAATTGGCGCTTTAGTGTTAGCTGATATTTCTCACCCTGCAGGCATGATTGCCCGTGGTTTATTGAATGATCCGCTTCCACACTGTCATATTGTAACGACCACTACACATAAAACATTACGTGGCCCACGTGGTGGAATGATCATGATGGGAAAAGATTTCGAAAACCCATTTGGTTTGAAAACACCTAAAGGGGAAATCAGAATGATGTCTTCTGTATTGGACATGGCTGTTTTTCCTGGAACACAAGGTGGTCCTTTAGAACACATTATTGCCGCTAAAGCCATTGCTTTTGGTGAAGCGTTAAGCGATGAGTATTTCGACTACATCAAACAAGTGAAAGAGAATGCACAGGCTATGGCTGCTGCTTTTGTAGCTAAAGGTTATGGAATTATTTCCGGAGGTACCGACAATCACCTGATGCTGATCGATCTTCGCAATAAGAACATTACCGGTAAAGCTGCAGAAAACGCCCTTGGCGAAGCAGACATTACTGTAAATAAAAATATGGTGCCTTTTGATGATAAATCACCTTTTGTAACCTCGGGGATCCGTGTAGGTACTGCGGCTATTACAACCAGGGGATTCAAAGAAGCACATATGACTGTAATTGTTGACCTGATTGATCGTGTGCTAACCAACCCTGATGACGCTGCTAATTTAGCTGCTGTTAAGCAAGAAGTTTTAGCATTGGCGGCGCAGTTTCCACTTTACAAATAGATATTATAAATTTTAAAAATTCCAAAGGTTGTCAGAAAAAATACTTATCAGGATAGAACACCATGAACCAGTTTGATAACCTGTGCAAACTAGCTGCCCTGATATGTAAGTCGCCCCGGGCCATTATTGTTTTAAAAATTGATGGTCAGCTGGTGTTAAAGGCATCCTTTGGAATTATTTCGCATGATTATAAAGCCGACCGCGACTATACCCTGTCTTCGGCGGTGATGGATGGTGATGGTTATTTTGAAATTACCAACATGTTGGCCGACGGCCGTTTTCTAAATCATCCATATGTAATCGCTGAGCCATTTATACGTAGTTATTTCGGCGTTCCATTGGTTGATGAACAGGGCCAAAAAATTGGTGCGATCTGTGTATCAGATAGTGTTCCGAAATCAATGAATGAAGATCAGAAAGCGTCTCTGGTTATTCTCGCTCATGAAGTCATCACCCATATTTCTTTAAAAAGACGCGAACAGGAACTTGAAACCCAGCATAAACGCTTAAAGGAGCTGGTATCCATATCCTCTATTTCTCCTGAGATTCATGCCATACTCGACTTTTCGGGCAAAATAATCTTTGCCAACCAGGCCGTGACGAAGCTTTTGGAATATACAATGGAGGAGGCAACCCAGACCTCTATTTGGCATGTATGCCATCCTGAAGACCTAACGTATGTTAAAAATCACCTGGAGAATGGATTAAGGGCAAAAAAGAAAGACTTCCAGCTGGATTTCCGGATCATCAGTAAATCGGGTATTGTGAGTCTTTTTAGTTGGAACATGGTGGTGCGGGAAGATCGCTGGTATACTTACGGACGTGACATTACAGAGCGTAAACGCGTTGAAAATACGCTCACTAATCTTTCATTTGTTGCAAGTAAAGTGAATAACGCCATTGTAATCAATGATGCCAATAACCATGTTACCTGGGTAAACGAGGCTTTTGAAAAGATAACAGGGTATACCCTCGAGGATTTAAAAGGCAGGAGGCTGGGGGATTTGATTTCCGGCCCGAAAACAGATGTCAGCTTAATTGAAGAGGCAAGGGAATTAAATAAAAGAAATGAGAGTTTTACAATTGACCTTTTAGCTTATAGAAAGGATAAAAAGCCCATATGGGTCTCTATTTATAATACGTTGATTTTGAATGATGAGGGTAACCCGACAACTGAGGTGGAAATTATCATTGATATTACGGATAAAAAAATAGCAGAGCAGGAGATGATGGAAGCCAAAGAACAGGCTTTACAATTAAGCGAAGCCAAAGAAATGTTTCTGTCGGTGATGAGTCATGAGATCAGAACACCTCTTAATGCTATACTCGGCATTACGCATCTGCTGATGGAAAATAACCCCAGGGAATGTCAGCTTAATGACCTTAATATCCTTAAATTTTCAGGCGAAAACCTCTTGAATATCGTTAATGACATTCTTGATTTTACTAAAATGGAAACCGGAAATTTACAATTGGAATCGGTTCCTTTTAGCTTGCGGAATTTAGTAAATGACATTCTCACTTCTTTACAGGTGAGCGTAGCAAAAAAGAATAATGTGCTGAGACTTAGTTATGATGAGCGCATTCCGGATAGGATTTTAGGTGATAAAACCAGGCTTTACCAGGTATTGATGAATTTGTTGGGTAATGCCATCAAATTTACCGAAAATGGCGAGGTGATGCTGCTGATAAAAATGCTGTCAGATAGTGAGCATGAAGTGGTATTGTATTTTGAAATTAGTGATACAGGTATAGGGATTGCCTGGGAGAAGCAAAAATATGTATTTGAGTCTTTTACGCAGGCAGAATCAGATATCTCCAGGAAATATGGCGGTACAGGTTTAGGGCTGGCCATTACCAAAAAGTTACTGAACATTTTCGGTTCGGAAATTATACTGAGTAGTGCTGAAGGCCAGGGGTCTATCTTCTCCTTCCATATTGCTTTTGATAAAATACCGGTGCTTAATCAGGCTTCAGTTTCGGAAGAAGTCTACCCCTTGGTTTTTGAAGGGAAGCGCATATTGATTGTAGACGATAATGAAATTAATGTATTGATTGCTAAACGTATTCTGGGTAAATGGGGCCTGACCGTGGATGTTGCTGGTAGTGGTAGGGAAGCTATTGAAAAAGTAAAAAACGCGATCTATGACCTGGTTTTTATGGATGTGAAAATGCCTGATATGGATGGTTTCGAAACCACTGGGCTGATCCGTAAAATGGAAGGTGATTACTTTAAGACTTTACCAATTATAGCTTTAACAGCATCATCTTTAGATGATGAATTCAGCCGTTATAAAGAAAGTAGCATGAATGGACATTTAATGAAACCCCTGAATCCGGGAGCATTTAAGAACCTCTTACTTGAATTCTTTGTAATAGACCAGTTATAAGAAAATTACCTTGTATAGATGCTTATAAACGAAGAAAGAGCCGACACTTCCTAGGAAATGCCGACTCTTAAATTAACGCTCTCGGAACAAAGAAACATATTTATTTTGAATTGGCCTAATTTATTTTAAAATTGTTGCGACGCTTTTCAGGAAAAGGTTTAATTGAATTTTTAACTCGTTATTTTATAGGCATTTGTGAGTGCAACAGTTGCGTATTTTTTTTACTGCAATTATGCAGTAAATGCTGCGGCAGCTACACTGATCTTAAAAGGTTGATGCTGCAGGAGGGCCTGGACACAGGCCTCGAGCGTAGCGCCGGTGGTGATCACATCATCTACTAATAACACATGTTTATTCGGAATAACCTGGGGTTGTTTTACGATAAACGCCTGCTGCAGGTTTTCAAACCTATTATACCTGTCTTTTTTTGTTTGCGTAGCGGTGGAAATGCTGCGATACAAGATGTTGTTGTTAAATGTGGTGTTTAATGATTCTGCGATGCCCCTGGCAATATAATCGCTTTGGTTGTATCCTCTACATCTTTCCCGCCTGGGATGCAGCGGCACGGGCAGCAACAGGTCTATACCTGAGTACGCCTCACTTTGCAATAGCCGCAGGCCTATGGCTCTTCCTAAAAACACACCTATCTCGGGCTGGTCTTTATATTTTAAATGATGGATAAGGTTTTGGGTACGTCCGCCCTTGGTAAAATACAGTAGCGCCATGGCCGCATTCAAGGGTACTCGTCCCCAGAACTGTTTAGCTAAGGCGTTTTCCGGATATAGGTGAAAATCCGTATACGGCAATTGATATGCACAGGAAACACATATTTCCTTTTCCCCTTGTTTACGTAATTTATTACATCCTGGACATAACCTGGGATACAACAGGTTAAAGAAATCTGTTATAGGGTTGTTAAAGAATAGCTGCATGAGCTAACTTAGCTCTTTTACAGCTAATTGTCCGCATGCAGCATCGATATCTTTTCCTCGACTTCTTCTGATGTTGGTGTTTATGCCCTGGCTTTTCAAATAATTGGAGAAGGCATCGATTTTATCGCCTTCGGCATTAACGAAATCGGCAAACTGTATTGGGTTATACTCTATTAGGTTAACTTTGCAGGGAACATGCTTACAGAATTTAGCCAGCTCTTTTGCATCTTCAATTTCATCATTGAAGTGATTGAATACAATGTATTCGTAAGTAACAGGGTTTTTAGTTTTAGAGAAATAATATTTGAGGGCTTCTGCCAGTGCGGTTAATGAGTTATGTTCCGTTATGGGCATAATCTCGTTTCGCTTGACGTCGTTAGCCGCATGAAGGGAAAGGGCAAGGTTAAATTTTACGCCATCGTCGCCTAGTTTTTTGATCATTTTTGCAATACCGGCAGTAGAAACGGTGATCCGTTTAGAGGCCATATTCAAGCCATCTGGCGATGTGATTCGTTCGATGGATTTTAGCACATTAGCATAGTTAAGCAGGGGTTCGCCCATACCCATGTATACAATATTGGTTAAGGGTACATTGTAATTTTTCTTGGCCTGTTGATCGATCAGAACCACCTGGTCATATATTTCGTCAGCGTTCAGGTTTCGTTTGCGGTCCATATAACCAGTTGCACAGAATTTGCAGGTTAAGCTGCAACCCACTTGTGAACTTACACAGGCCGTCATACGGTCGGCAAGTGGTATTAATACCCCCTCCACAATGTTGCCATCATAAAGTCTGAACGCGCTTTTAATGGTGTGGTCGTTACTTATTTGTGAACTGTTGACTTCGACAACATTGATGGCGAAATGCTCATCTAACTTCCGACGCAGGTCCTTACTGAGGTTACTCATCTCGGCAAAGGTGCGTGCAGATTTTTCCCACAGCCATTGGTAAACCTGCTTAGCACGGTAAGAAGGTTCTTTTATAGCGCTAAAATGCTGTTGTAATTGTGTTAAATCAAGCGCTCGTATGTCTGTTTTTTTGGTAGTTGCCATTTGGGTGCAAAGTTACCAAAATAATGTAAGTATTTTTATAATGGCTTTGTAATCAATTTTATCGTTGTTTACGGCTCCCACTTTTGCCTGGCACACCCGGTTTTCCATGGGATGGCCTTACTGGTCTTTTTGCAGGCCCATTGGTTTTATGCCAGTCGCCGCTCGCAGCCGCTGCACTTCTGCCAGCGTTTGCTGCACCTGGTTTTGGTTTGGCTGATCTGCCAGAGCTGGCTTTTGCTGCTGCAGCTGCCCGTCCTTTTGATCCTTTAACGAAGCTTCTTTTCTGCGCATCCTTACCTAAAATCTCCTCTAAGGCAGGTTTATCGCTTTTTGCCTTTTTAACTACGCGACGGGGTTCGGCACTTTTTTCAGAGCTTGATTTAGCGACCATTTTATTGATGACTTCCATTTCTTCTGGCGTCAATTCCCTAAATTCACCTAAAGGCAAGCCTTTTAAAGTGATGTTCATGATTCTGGTGCGTTCCAGCTTGGTGACTTCATACCCGAAGTATTCGCACATTCTTCTAATTTGTCTGTTAAGGCCTTGTATTAAGGTTATTTTGAAAATATAAGGTGTTTCTTTGACCACTTTACATTTTTTGGTCATTACGCCTAAAACGGGAACACCTTTAGACATCCCTTCCAGGAAGCTATCCGTAATGGGTTTATTTACAGTAACAATGTATTCTTTTTCATGTGCATTTCCCGCTCTTAGGATCTTATTAACAAGATCACCATTGTTAGTCAGAAATATGAGACCTTGCGAATCTTTATCTAAGCGACCGATTGGAAAAACCCTTTCACTGTAATTCACGTAATCAACAATATTGCTTTTTACACCTGGTTCGGTGGTGCTGGTAATGCCAACGGGTTTGTTAAAAGCGAGCAGAATGGAGTTTTCCGCTTGTTTAGGCTCAATGGTTTGACCATTAACCACTACAACATCTCCAAAAAGAACCTTATCGCCAATTTTGGCCTTTCTACCATTGATGAATACATTGCCCTGCTCGATATATCTGTCAGCAGCTCTTCTTGAGCACAAACCGCTTTCACTTATGTATTTATTTAATCTTGTATTGGTATCAGACATGGGATAATTTTAATATTGAATTTCTTTTTGCAAAGAAAAGCAATTTAAACCCTAATTTATTAAATATTTTAATAGGCTGGCTCCCTAACCTATAGTAAGACCTGATTATAGCTATGGAAATTAACTTCAGTAACCTGTACCCACGTCAGTTTACTGGAATGTATTAACTTGCAGCCATGTTACACTACCTTTCAGCATCGACAATATATCCGGTAAATTCAGCGCCCCTGGAAAATGGGGTAATCGCCCTGGAAAGTGATGGAACCATCCATTCATTAATGACAGCCGAAGCGGCCAGACATTTAGATCCCGACAAGATAACCTATTACGATGGATGCCTGATTCCCGGTATGGTCAATACCCACTGTCATCTCGAACTTTCGCATCTTTTTCGACGCATTCCTGAACATAAAGGCTTGCAGGCTTTTGTGCAGCAGGTAATCAAATACAGAGCTGCGCCTGATGCGGATGTTATTGAGGCCATGAAAAGGGCGGATAAGGAAATGTACGAGAACGGTATTGTGGCAGTAGGAGATATTTCTAATGTACTTATTTCTAAAGATATAAAGATGGAGAGTGGTATTTTATACCACACCTTTGTGGAAGTTCTTGGGTTTAATCCTGCCCAGGCCGCACAGGTAATGCAAGGAGCAATTAAGTTAAAAGAGGCTTTTGCACCCATGCGCGCATCAATAGTTCCACATGCGCCATACTCAGTATCTCCTGAATTATTTGCAGAGATTAAAAGATATAGTGAAACTACCGCTAACCTGATTAGTATGCATAATCAGGAAACCGCGGATGAGAACTTGTTTTTTGAAAAGAAACAAGGTGCTTTTTTAAAGTTGTATGAGTTTTTAGGATTGGATATTTCTTTCTTTCATGCAACAGGTAAAACTTCCCTTCAATCGGTATTACCTCAGTTGCCGGCTGAAAAAGCTTTACTGGTGCACAATACACTAACCAGCAATTCAGATATCGCCTTTGCGAAAGCAACGAATAATAACTTATTTTGGTGCCTTTGTGCAAATGCGAATTTATATATAGAAAACAGGTTGCCTGATGTGAAAGTATTGAAGGAAGCTGGAGTAAAAATTACCCTGGGTACAGATAGCCTGGCAAGCAATCACCAATTAAGTATTTTAGCCGAAATGAAAATCCTTCAGGAAAGTCAGCATTTATCTGGGGAGACACTTACTTTTGACGAGCTGCTGTTATGGGCAACGTTAAACGGTGCAGAGTTTCTTGGAATTACAGAAAAGTTTGGTTCGCTGGAGCCTGGTAAAAAGCCGGGTATCAATTTGGTAGAACACATGGAAGGCGGACGGTTGACTTCGGGAACGACCATTAAAAGATTAATATAAAACAGGATATAGATGGGCAACCGCATTACCGAATTATTTAATATTAGTTATCCAATTATACAAGCTGGAATGGTTTGGTGCAGTGGTTGGCGTTTGGCTTCGGCCGTTTCAAATGCAGGTGGTTTGGGTATTATCGGTGCTGGATCGATGTATCCGGAGGTGCTGCGGGATCATGTTCGCAAATGTAAAGCAGCAACATCTAAGCCTTTCGCGGTTAATGTGCCCTTAATGTATCCCCAGGTAAAGGACATTATGGATATCCTGGTGGAAGAGGGGGTAAAAATTATTTTCACATCTGCTGGAAACCCTGACACCTGGACAAGCTTCCTGAAGGAACACCAGATTACTGTGGTGCATGTGATTGCGAATACGAAGTTTGCACTAAAAGCAGAGGCCAGTGGGGTCGATGCCGTTGTTGCCGAGGGTTTTGAAGCAGGCGGGCATAATGGCAGGGAGGAAACTACAACCCTTTGTTTGGTTCCGTTAATTAAAAAGGCAGTGAAGATTCCGGTGATTGCTGCCGGGGGAATTGCCAGTGGGGCAGCTATGCTTGCCGCAATGGCTTTAGGTGCCGAAGGGGTGCAGGTAGGATCTGCATTTGCCGTGGCTGAAGAGTCTTCTGCTCATCAACATTTTAAGGAAAAGATTTTAGAGGCCAGGGAAGGGGATACACAGCTTAGGATGAAATTGCTTTTGCCAGTGCGTTTATTAAGCAATCCGTTTGCAGCTGCGGTAGCAAAGGCGGAAGCAGAAGGTGCCGATAAAAAGATGTTACTGGGATTATTAGGTCGTGCAAGAGCTAAAGCTGGTATGTTTGAAGGTGACCTGGAAGAAGGAGAACTGGAAATAGGGCAGGTATCGGCAAGTTTGACTAAAATTGCAGGCGCTAAGGCAATTCTGGAGCAGATATGGCACGAGTTTTTAGTGGAAAAGGAAAGAATTACCCAGCTTAGGTTTTAAGGTCGTCATGATTTTAGCACCCATTAATTAGATTATATAAAGCAATGAAATCATTATCAGCTTCATTCCATAAGAAAAAATAAATAACGCAATGAAACATATCAACATAAGAATTACAGGAAGAGTACAGGGTGTTTCGTTTCGGGCGGTCACAAAAATGATTGCCGATCAAATGGGGGTTCGTGGGATGATCCGTAACGAAAAAGACGGAAGTGTCTATATAGAAGCTGAAGGTGATGACGTGTCGCTGGAAGTATTTTTGGAATGGTGCCATGATGGGCCAGATCGCGCAATCGTAGAAAATGTGGAAGTGACACCGGGCGAAATAAAAAACTATGGTAATTTTGAGGTTATAAAAAGTAAATAACAATAGTATGAGGGTTCCACGTGTCGGTTATTAAAAAATTCCTCGGTCAGACAGCCGTTTACGGTCTTACCACAGTCTTCTCCAGGCTGTTCAACTTTATTCTTACGCCAATTTATACTTCTGTATACGCAACGGCAACCTATGGTGTGTTTACTACCTTATACAGTTACGCGGCCATGGTTAATGCCCTATTGGCTTTTGGAATGGAAAGTACGTTTTTCCGTTACCTGAACAAACACGAAGATAAAAAGCAGGAGGTATACAACAATTGTTTTTTGTGTGTGGCTTTTATAGCCACACTGTTCTTGGTAACAGGATTTGTATTTACCGACCCCATTGCACGATATATTTATACAGGCGTAGACAACAAGATACTCGACTACCAGCACTATGTTCGGATTTTTGTCGCCATGTTGGCTGTTGACGCCTTATGCGTAATTCCGTTTGCCAAGCTGCGTGCTGATGGTAAGCCATTACGTTACAGCGTGATAAAATTTGTGAACATTGGGACGTTCGTTGGGCTCAACCTGTTCTTCATTTTTGTTGTCCCTTTTATGATTAAAAATCACTGGCCTTTGGGGGATTGGTTTGCTTCCTGGTATCGATTTCAATGGATAGGCTATGTATTTATAGCTAATTTAGTAGCCAGCGTGGTAACTATGCTGATGCTTTTGCCGCAGTTTTTGGAATTACAGCTTAGGTTTGATAAAGCACTGTTTAGGAAGATGTTTTCTTACAGCTGGCCGATCGTGATTGCAAACCTATCATTTATTGTGAACGAGAATCTCGATAAACTTGCCCTCGGTAAACTGTTGCCTGCAGAAATATCAGACGCTCAGGTTGGGATCTATGGCGCAGTGGCCAAGATTGCAGTTTTCATGAGTATTTTCATCACCGCCTTTCGTTTAGGGGCAGAGCCGTTTATCTTTGGTTATGCCAAAAACCTCAATGCAAAAAAAGCATACGCGGTCATACTCCATTACTTTGTCATTGCGCTTACCTTGTTATTTGTATTTCTGGTAGCCAACATCGAACTGTTAAAATATTTCATCACCCGTAAGGAGTATTGGGTGGGTTTACCTGCTGTTCCCTTTTTGTTGGCGGGATACATGTGCCTGGGTATTTATATGAACTTATCGATATGGTATCGCTTATCTGACCAAACGCGATTTGGTTTGTACATTTCGGTGATAGGGGCTGTAATTACCATTCTGTTTAACCTTCTTTTAATCCCTAAATTCAGTTATATGGGGTCGGCATGGGTATCGATGTTAACCTATTTTGTGATGATGGTGATTTCGTATGTTTTAGGCCAGAAATATTATCCCATTCCTTATAATCTAAAACGCCTTGTGTTATATTTGGTATTATCATCGGTGCTGGTAGGTTTGAGTTTTTGGGTCTTCGACCGTAATATCTATATTGGCAACGCCTTGCTCCTTGCTTTTCTTGCATTCATTGTTTTTGTAGAGAAAGACGATGTAAGGATGTTATTGCGTAAAGATTTAAAGAATAATAATTAACAAGGCAATGACAGCCTGATCACGTACAAATTACCATAAATACAACTATGAAGATAAAAATCGTTAATCATTCAGAATTCCCTTTGCCACAATACGAAACAGCACATGCAGCTGGTATGGACCTGCGTGCTTACATAGGAAATGAAATTAAAATTAAACCTTTACAACGTATGTTGATTCCAACAGGTTTACACATTGAACTTCCCATTGGCTATGAAGCACAGATTCGTCCACGTAGTGGCCTTGCTTATAAACATGGAATTAGTATTGTAAATGCACCTGGAACTATTGATGCGGATTACCGTGGAGAAATAAAAGTGCTGTTAGTGAACTTGTCAGATACAGACTTTGTTGTGAATAGTGGAGACCGAATTGCACAAATGGTAATCGCTAAACATGAAACTGTTACCTGGGAAAGTGTTGGTGAGCTAAGTGATACGGCACGTGGAGAAGGTGGGTATGGCCATACAGGCAAATAGGGAGACCATAAAAAATTTAGGGGATGAATAATACAAAGAAACTGAGAAGTGTATTGTTAATGGGGGCGGTAGTATTGACTCTAGCGGCTTGTAAAAGCCGTAAACTGGTAGAAGTTCCTCCAGTGGTTAAAAAAGATACTGCAGCAAGTGTGAAATTAACAAATATTCAGCTGCTAAAGAATAAAAACAGCGTATACCAGACCCTTTCTATGAGGGGAAAGGCAGCGGTGGATATTGATGGCCAGGCGCACAACGTATCGGTTAATATCAGGATGTTAAGAGATAAAAAAATCTGGATGAGCGTGACGGCCATTGCGGGAATAGAAATAGCCAGGGTATTGGTAACGCCAGATAGCCTCGTGGTTATTAATCGCCTACATGGGCTGGTGTTGCAGCAACCTTTTCGTTACATCCACCAGTACGCCAACCGGGAAATAAACTTTAAAATGCTGCAGGACATTCTTGCCGGCAATGCAATAAATGAGTTTATGGTAGCCGATGCGGAGCTAACCCCGGTAAATGGATCCTGGTTATTAAAGGGTGAAAAAAACGGTTTGGGCTTCCAAATCCTCTTTAATACCTTACTTAAAGCCTCTGAGACCAATTTGAACGACGTAAAAACCGCACAGGCGCTCAAAGTGACTTATGCAAATTATACGGAAGTGAACAAGGCTTTATATCCCACTGCCATACAATTGCAATCATTTTCAGGCCGGAAGAAGATCAACCTTGACTTCGACTTTACAAAAATAGAAAGCAATGTTGACCTGGATTTTTCGTTTACAGTTCCGAAGAGGTTTAAAGTTATAAACTAAATTTTTTATACTTTTGAATTAATGAAGCTATACAGATTATTTTTCTTTTTATTCCTTATGACCTTTGCTGTTCAGGGTTTTTCTCAAAACAGCGCACAGTTAAAACGGAAAAAAGAAGCCATCCAGAGAGAGATTGAACTTTTGCAACGTAACTTGAAGAAGGCTGCCAATGCAAAAAAACTTACCTTAAGTGAAATCAGGGCTTTGAACACCAAGATCGATTTAATGCAAAGCAAAATCACGGTGATCAACTCGGAAATTAAAAATCTGGATAACCAAATTCATGAGAACACCAATACCGTTCGTTCACTGAAAGAGCAGCTGGCCCATTTAAAGAAAGAGTATGCAGGAATGATCCGTTTTGCACAACGGAACAAAAATGCTTACGATAAGATGATGTTTGTATTTGCGGCGAAAGACTTTAACCAGGCTTATAAGCGTATTAAATACATGCAGCAATTTGGGCAGTACCGTAAAAAACAGGCCGCTTATATCCAGGGAACAGAAAAAAACCTAAATAACAAAATTGTTATTCTTGATAAAAGTCTGAAAGAAAAAAGCAACTTGCTGCGGGAACAAGAGAATGAAAAAGAAATTTTAGGGAAAAATAAAACCCAGCGTTCTGCAGTTCTTAATAAATTTAGTAAACAGGAGCGGCAATATAACCAGGATATTTCCAAGCGTAAAAAGCAGCAACAGGCTATAGACCGCCAGATTCGTCAGGCGATTCAGCGTGAAATTGCATTAGCTAAAAAGCGTGAAGAAGAAGCAGCAAGAGCGGCAGCGGCAAAAGCGAGGGCAGAAAATAAACCTGCTCCTGAAGCGCCAAAAGCTAAAACTACTGCCGGTTATTTAACAGCTACTCCAGAGTCAGCAAAGCTTTCTGCTGCTTTTGAAAGTAATAGGGGTGGTTTACCATGGCCGGTGGCGCAGGGTTCCATCACAGAAGGTTTTGGTAGGCATCGGGAGGGCCAGGCAAGTTACGATAATGCAGGTATCACTATACAAACCGCTGCGGGGGCTACGGTTCGTGCTGTATTTAATGGAAAGGTATCCAGGGTGATGAATAATTTGGGAACCTATTTCGTGTTAATCAAACACGGGGAGTATTTTACGGTATATCAAAACCTTACCTCCGTAAGTGTATCTGCAGGTGATAATGTGAGTACCAAACAATCCATAGGTGTGGTAGCTGATACCGGAGATATACCAGAATTACAGTTCCAGATTTGGAGAGGTTCTGTGGCTCAGAACCCACAAGCATGGATTGCGAAATAATTTTAAAATTTTAATGCATATATTTGTATTAGCAAATCATAAAAGAGGTTAAAATGTACACAGTAACATTATTAGAATTCTTAAACATGGGCGGTGGAGAGATCATGCTCATTTTAGCCGTAGTGTTGCTTCTTTTTGGAGGCAAGAAATTACCTGAGCTGGCACGTGGACTAGGAAAAGGAATCAGAGATTTTAAAGACGCCTCGGAAGGGGTAAAACGCGAAATTCATAGAAATATTAATTCCATGGATATTGATGATGAATTAAAGCGTGAAGAGCAACAAGCATCTAATGCTGCACCAGCAACGGAACCTGTTGTTAATAACGAACCATTAGAACATCCATCAACAGTAGAACGCACAGCGGCGGTAATTAACACTGAACCTGTAGAAAATACGGTTCCTGTGCAACCAAAGGCACCTGTAAGTCATGCTGAAGAAGATATAAAACCAAGTAACAACATTTAATTTAACGACTATGTTAAACACAACCATATTAGCAGCCTTAGGCGCCCCGGAAATTGCGATAATTTTAGTAATCGTTTTATTGCTTTTTGGCGGTAAGAAAATTCCTGAATTGATGCGTGGATTAGGTAAAGGTGTGAAAGAATTTAAAGATGGTAAAGATGGAGCCGACAATGATCTTTACGATCGCGATGGCAACAAAGTAAATAAGCCGCTTTAATTCACCCTATTATTATTTTAAACATTTCCTGCAGTTTTGAAGAAATTTAGCTCTTTAAAAGAGATAAGAACACTTATTGATCAAAAAAAGACCAGCATGCCTCAATTGCTGGACTACTATTTTAACCAGATTACCGCTAATGAAGGGCTTAACGCTTTTAATGAGGTGTTCTCGGAGTCGGCAAGTCTTCAAGCTGCAGCAGTTCAACAAAAATTAGAGCAAGGTACTGCAGGCAAACTTGCAGGCATGGTGATCGGTATTAAAGATAATATCTGTTATAAAGACCACCAGGTAAGCGCTTCATCGAAGATGCTTGACGGCTTTGTTTCTCCCTACTCGGCCACTGTGGTGCAACGGTTACTGGATGAGGATGCGGTGATTATTGGCCGCCTCAACTGTGACGAATTTGCCATGGGCGGCTCTAACGAGACTTCTTATTTTGGTCCGGTTAAAAATGCTTTTGATCAGGATCGTGTAGCTGGTGGTTCATCAGGCGGTTCGGCAGTTGCCGTACAGGCTGATTTATGTCTGGCAGCGTTAGGCACGGATACTGGTGGTTCGGTACGCCAGCCAGCGGCTTTTTGCGGCTGCATTGGTATGAAACCTACCTACGGACGTATTTCCAGGTATGGCGTAATTGCTTATGCATCATCTTTTGACCAGGTAGGAACCATTACTTCTTCTGTAAGTGATGCCGAATTATTGCTTGAAGTTTTAGCGGGTGCCGATGATTATGACAGCACAGTAGCGCAACAACCGGTACCGGCGTATAGTGAGATAAAAACTAAAGATAAAAAATTCAGGATTGCTGTTTTGAAAGAAACCTTATCCAGCGAGGCCCTAGATAGCAGTGTTAAATCTGCGATACTGGCGGCTATTGACAAATTGAGAGGCCAGGGACATACCGTTACTGAAGTTTCATTTGAACTGCTGGATTATATGGTGCCTGCCTATTATGTATTGACCACTGCAGAGGCTTCGTCCAATCTTTCCCGTTACGATGGTGTGCATTATGGATATCGAAATACACAAGCGGAAAGTCTCAATGCATTATACAAACTTTCGCGAGCAGAGGGTTTTGGTGAGGAAGTAAAAAGGCGTATCCTGCTGGGTACTTTCGTATTAAGCGCAGGATATTATGATGCTTATTACCAGAAAGCACAGCGGGTTCGACGTCTGATCAGGGAGAAGGCTGAAAATCTTCTACAGGATTATGATGTCATTTTAACACCAGTGGCACCAACACCGCCTTTTAAAATCGGGGAGAATATTGAGGATCCTTTGGTAATGTATATGGCCGACATATATACCGTGTTAGCTTCTTTGGCGGGAATACCGGCAATTGCAATTCCCCTTGGTAATAATGATAATGGCTTACCGGTAAGTTTACAATTAATGGCCGGACATTTCAAGGAAGAGATTTTATTCTCGTTATCTGATAGCTTTTTAAAATAATTCTGTATATATTTAAATTAGATATGAAACCCTAAATTAAGCGTGAGCTTGAAACTAAGCCTATGAAAACAAATGCATGTCTGCTCTCATTTTGTATAATAGCGTTAATCAGCTTCAGGGCAACCGCCCAAAAATACGACCCTCTATTGATTGTGGACACCATTATAGTGCCTATGATTGTGGAAACCCCAGTATTTGACGAGTATAATGGTCTTTATAAAGAAAGGCTTGATGCTGTTCAGCAGCGCGTTCCCTTAAATTATAACGAGTATGTGCATAAATATATAGATATTTATAGCGCCCGTTCAAGCCAGTTTGGTAAAATGCTGGGGATGTCTGAATACTATTTTCCTATCTTCGAAAAGGCCTTTAAGGCCTATGATATTCCGGAAGAAATTAAATACTTGTCGATCATTGAGTCTAATTTGAATCCTAAGGCGGTTTCCCGTGTTGGGGCAACCGGTATCTGGCAGTTTATGTTTGGTACCGCTAAGGGTTATGGCTTAAATATGGACAACTATGTAGATGAGCGCCGGGATCCGGTGGAGGCAAGTTATGCCGCTGCTGCTTATTTTAGAGATGCATATGAAAGTTTAGGGGATTGGCTTTTAGCCATTGCCGCTTATAATTGTGGGCGTGGAAATGTTGACCGCGCCATGGCCAAAGCCAATTCCAGAGATTTCTGGGAAATCAGGCCTTTTCTTCCTGCAGAGACAAGAAATTATGTGCCAGCTTTCATAGCTGCTTTATATGTAATGAAGTTTTCTGAAGCACATGATATCAAACACCAGCCTTCGGCCCTTGCCATTGCTACGGATTCCATACAAGTGAACCGTTTTGTTTCCATACCTATGGTCGCTCAAGCTATGAACATGGAGCCTGATTTGTTATACGCCCTGAATCCTTCTTATAAAAAAAATATAATAAACGGTACGGAAGAAAACCCAAAACGACTGGTAGTTCCAAGGATTACGATCGATAATTTTGACCGAGTATATGATGTACTCTATAACCAGGAAGGAATTCCAGCATCCAGGGTTATATTAGCAGCCAATGACGATCGTCGCGTATCAAAGAAAAGAACAACTGCAAAAACGCCGGCTAAATACCATAGGGTGAGCCCGGGACAAAGCCTCTCTACTATTGCACAAAAATATAAGGTTGAAGTGCAGGACTTAAAGGTCTGGAATAGGTTGAAATCCTCGGTATTAATGCCTGGACAACGATTAATTGTTTCCCAACAGGCGGTTGTCAGGTCACCTTCTTCATCAAGGTCTACAAAAGGATATATTTCTTCAAGAGAAAAAAACAGTGCTTCTAGCCAGTCTGGCAAAATCTAACAGCGTTTTATTTCGAGGCTCATGAAAGAATTGTAACTTTGGGCTTTTACGAAGAAATTTCATATGAGTAAGACGAACAAGAAACAGGACGCTTTAGATTACCATTCCCAAGGTAGACCAGGAAAAATACAGGTAGTACCTACCAAACCAACTAATTCTCAAAGAGATTTAACTTTGGCCTATTCACCGGGGGTAGCTGAGCCTTGTTTGAAGATCGCAGATAATACCGAAGACGTTTATAAATATACCGCGAAAGGTAATCTTGTTGCGGTAATCAGTAATGGCACAGCAGTGCTTGGTTTAGGAAATATCGGTCCCGAAGCAGGTAAGCCAGTGATGGAAGGTAAAGGTTTATTATTTAAGATTTTTGCTGACATCGATGTGTTTGACTTGGAATTAGATACGACAAATGTTGATGATTTTGTTAAAATCGTTAAGGCCCTGGAGCCTACTTTCGGCGGAATAAATCTGGAGGATATCAAAGCTCCAGAATGTTTTGAGATTGAACGCCGTTTAAAAGAGGAAATGAAAATTCCGGTGATGCATGATGACCAGCATGGTACTGCAATCATTTCTGCCGCCGCCTTATTAAATGCCTGCGAATTACAGAAAAAGAAATTAGATAAAGTTAAGATTGTAGTTAACGGTGCGGGTGCTGCCGCCATTTCATGTTCAAGGTTATACGTTTCATTAGGTGCGAAACTTGAGAATATCGTAATGTGCGACAGGGCTGGTGTAATCAGGGCCAATCGCCCAGATCTGGGTGCCCTAAAAGCTGAGTTTGCTACCAGCAGAAATATTAATACGCTGGCTGATGCCATGAAAGACAGTGACGTCTTTATCGGTCTTTCATCAGCGGATTGCGTAACTGCCGACATGTTAAAGTCGATGGCTAAAAACCCAATCGTTTTTGCCATGGCTAACCCTAATCCCGAAATTGCCTACGATTTGGCCATTAGTTCACGTAAGGATTTAATTATGGCTACAGGCCGTTCTGATTATCCTAACCAGGTAAATAACGTGTTGGGTTTCCCTTATATCTTCAGGGGTGCGCTAGACGTTAGGGCAACCAGTATTAATGAAGAAATGAAAATTGCAGCCGTTAATGCCATTGCTGAACTGGCTAAAAAATCAGTTCCTGAAGCGGTAATTATGGCCTACAACGAAAAGAACATCAAGTTCGGTAAGGATTATATTATCCCAAAACCTAATGATTTCAGGTTGTTGACCAATGTATCAATGGCGGTAGCAAAAGCAGCCATTGAATCGGGTGTAGCCAGAAAAATTATTACCGATTGGGATGCTTATTTCGAAGAGTTAAAAGGACGTTTAGGGAAAGATGATTCCATTATGCGTGCCATTACCAATACCGCGAAATCTGCGCCTAAAACGGTGGTGTTTGCCGAAGCTGATAACTACAAAATTCTTAAAGCAGCTCAGATTGTAAAAGAAGAGAACATTGCTATTCCAATTCTTTTAGGCAATAAAGCTGTAATCAACCAAATTATTGAGGAAAGTGCCTTAGAACTGGATGGTGTAGTGATTATTGATCCTTTTCAGGAGCCTGAAAGAATGAAAAAATATGCGGAGTCCTTATACCAGAAAAAACAAAGGAAGGGTATAACGTCTGTTGACGCAGCGAAACTTTTGCGCGACAGGAATTATTTCGGTGCTTCGATGGTGGAATTTGGAGAAGCAGATGCGATGATTTCTGGCTTAACAAAAAATTACGCTTCTACCATTAAACCTGCTTTACAAGTTATCGGAACAGAAGAGGGGGTGAATCGCGTGGCCGGAATGTACATGATGATGACAACGAAAGGGCCTGTTTTCTTTGGTGATACTACAGTAAACGTGGATCCTACAGCAGAAGAGTTGGTTGACCTCACCTTGTTATTGGAACGTGCGGTAAGGAAATTTAACATTAAACCCCGCATTGCAATGTTATCTTACTCTAACTTCGGTTCAAACGATGGCGAAGTACCTCAGAAAGTAAGAAAAGCAGTGAACATACTACATAAAGATCACCCTGAGATTGTGGTTGACGGTGAGATGCAAGGTAACTTCGCTATGAATAGTGAGTTGCTTAATGATAATTTCCCTTTTAGCACCCTGGCGGGATCACCTGCGAATACCCTGGTATTCCCTAACCTTGAATCGGGTAACATTGCCTATAAATTATTACAAGAATTAGGTGGTGCAGAAGCGGTTGGTCCTATCTTGGTAGGTCTGAAAAAACCAGTTCACATTGTGCAATTGGGTAGTTCAGTTCGTGAGATTGTAAATATGGTAACCATTGCTGTGGTAGACGTGCAAACCAAAGAAAGTGAAGCGGCTGCTAAAAGTGGTCTAAAAAGAAAGACTAAAATATAAAACATGTTTGAATATATTGATGGCAAGTTAACTTTTAAATGCCCCACTTATATCGTCGTTGAAACTGGTGGGATTGGCTATCACCTCAATATATCATTAAACACATATAGCCTTCTTGCAGATGCTGAGCGCTGCAAAGTATATACCTGGCTACACATTAAGGAAGATGCGCATACCCTTTACGGCTTTGCCGATGAAGGGGAGCGCAGACTTTTCCTACACCTGATCTCCGTTTCCGGAATCGGCCCTAATACCGGAAGAATGATGCTTTCTTCCATTACCCCACAAGAAATACAACAAGCCATTGTGAATGGTGATCTTGCCCTGATTCAGCGAATTAAAGGCATTGGCGCAAAAGGTGCACAACGTATAGTGCTCGAATTGCAAGATAAACTAAAAAAAGAAGGTACTGGCTCTCTAATGGCTGCACCGTTAAATAATACCGTAAGAGAGGAGGCGCTTTCCGCCCTGATGATGCTTGGTTTTGCCAAACCACCAGCAGAAAAAGCCCTTGATAATGCCATTAAAAATAATGGTTTGGATCTTACTGTAGAACAGATGATCAAAATTGCCTTAAAGAACCTATAATTTGTAACCTATCTTGCGTAACGTATCTCTCCTGATAACCTTTTTGGTTATTCTTTTTCAGGGACAGCAAGCTTTTTCGCAGGAGGGGAGCACTGTTGCTCCTGATAGCCTCAAAAATACATTCGGCTGGAAAGAACGGCAGGATCTTGGCTTCCGTCTGGGGCAAAGGGAGGTGGAATACGATGCACCGAGTAGGTTATATATCTTGCGCGAGAGATCGGAAGGGCGTTACCTGTCTGCCCCACAGTACTTAACAGTCGATGAATACCAGCGCCTGCTGAATGCAGAGATGAAACGCCAGAACTGGCGGCAATACTCCAATGCAGAAATTTCCCAGATACGCGAAACAGGAATAATTCCCAGTCTTGAGGTAAACGACCGATCTTTTGAGCGCCTTTTTGGCGGTAATACCATCAGTATTAAACCAAGGGGAGAAGCGGAACTTGTTTTCTTAGGCCGCGTAAATAGAAATGAGAATCCTTTGCTTAATGAACGCCAGCGCAAGCAAAGTAGTTTTGATTTTGATCAGCGCATTCAAATGGACCTTGTAGGACAGGTGGGGACCAAGCTTCAGGTGAAAATGAATTATAATACCGAAGCGCAATTTGACTTCGAGAACCAATTTAAGCTGGAATATACAGGCAGCGAAGATGAGATTATAAAAAAAATAGAAGCTGGGTATGTCAATTTCCCTTTAAACACCTCGTTAATGACGGGCATGCAGTCGCTATTTGGGGTGAAGACACAACTACAATTCGGCCGTTTAAGTGTAACCTCCGTTTATTCACAGCAAAAGTCTCAAAGCAGGGAGATACGCATCAATAATGGGGCACAGCATAATGAGTTTAGGTTTGGAGCCGATCAGTACGAGGCAAATAAACATTATTTCCTGGCCCAATATTTCAGGGAGCACTATAACCAGGCCTTAGCTAAGGCCCCAATTATAACCACTGGAATCAATGTTACCAAAATAGAGGTATGGGTTACCAATAAATCGGGAGCCACACAGGATTCACGTGATGTACTCGCCCTTTTAGATCTTGGAGAAAATAATCCCTATGCTAACAATTTAGTGCAAGGCGGTGCGGGTTATTCTTCCATGCCGTCGGGTTTTAACTCGCCAGCTTTTCCACGTGTTTCAAACGATTTACTTACTCAACTTCCGGCCGATGCCAGGTTAAGCAATTCCAATGCTGCAATTTCCTTTTTTCAAGCCAATGGAGGTACCGACAACTTTGCACGGTTAAGTTATGCCAGGAAGTTGAGCGATCGTGAGTTTAGATTTCATGCACAATTAGGTTACATATCGTTAAATAACGCCTTGAATGCAGATGAAGTGCTGGCAGTTGCTTTTCGCTACACCTACAATGGTGTAGAATACCAGGTAGGGGAACTGAGTACCGACACACCTTTTGATCCGTTAGTACCGAAAGTGCTATTTGCCAAGTTATTAAAAAATGAAACCATTAAAACTTATTTGCCGACATGGAACTTGATGATGAAAAATATTTATTCCATTGGAGGCTATCAGATTAGTCCGCAACAGTTTAAGTTGGATATTTACCGCATCGACGAAAAAACAGGTGTGGAGCAGGCATTTATTGCCGAAGGGGAAAAAATCGATGCCGAAACTAAAACTCCCTTAAAAAATAAACCCTGGTTGCAGGCAACCCGTTTGGACCGGTTAAACCAGCAACGAGAAAACTCCGCTGATGGAATGTTCGATTTTGAATCTGAAAATAACCCTTTTTCCGGTGGCGGTAATGTTGATGCAAATGCAGGCTTAACTGAATTTACAACCCTGGGGAAAAGCGGTTACGTCACCATTGACGCACAGCAGGGAAGCCTGATATTCCCGGTGCTGGAACCTTTTGGTAAAGACCTGGCTAGTCAATTTTATGCCGCTGAACAAAATTTAATAGATAAATATACCTACCAGGCATTATACGATTCTACCAAAGTAGTGGCGCAAACGCAATTTATTGCTAAAAACAGGTACATCTTAAAGGGTAGTTTCCAAAGCAGCAATACCAATGAATATTCGCTAAATGCGATTAATGTAGCAGAAGGTTCGGTAAGGGTTTTCGCCGGAACATTGCCTTTACAGGAAGGCTTGGATTATACCGTTAACTACATGAATGGAAGTGTGAAGATCCTTAATGAGAGTTTACTGCAAACAGCACAACCCATCCGCATCTCCACAGAAAATAACGAACTTTTCGGTCAGCAGCAGCGTTCCCTTTTCGGAACACGCCTGGAATACCGGCTAAACAACCACCTCTACCTGGGTGCCACTTTGATGAACCTGAGTGAAAAACCCATTACGCCAAAAGTAAACCTGGGTGAAGAACCAATAGCCAACACCATGTGGGGTATGGACCTGAATTACAGCGCCCCATCGAGGTTTTTAACTAAAATGGTCGATAAGTTACCATTTCTCTCCACCAGAGAACCCTCCAGCATTACTTTTTCGGGTGAATTTGCCAGGTTAATTCCCGGACACCCAAAGGCATTAAACGCTAACGGAACCACAGCTGGTACGAGTTACCTTGATGATTTTGAAGCCGCACGGTCTGTTATCGACCTGAAAAGTGCATTAAGCTGGCAGCTGTCGGGCACGCCACAACTATTTTCAGAATCGCAACTGGTTGATAATCTCGCTTATGGTTATAACCGCTCGTTAATTGCCTTTTATAATATTGATCCTACTTTTTATTATGGAAACACCGCTAATTTGCCCGAATCCCTGCGTCAGAATCGTACTGAACGCTCAAATCATTACGTGCGTGAAGTATTAGAGCAGGAAGTATTTCCTTTTAAAGACCTGGGTGCTGGTCAGGCTTTGGCCTTGCCAACCCTTGATATAGCCTATTATCCCACCGTACGTGGTCCATATAATTTTAATACAACAGGTTTTAATCCCGATGGCAGCTGGGTAAATCCGCGCAGTAAATGGGGCGGTCTGCTCCGTCGAATGGAAAATAACGATTTTGAAGCGCAGAATATTGAATACATTGAACTTTGGGTGCTCGACCCATTTCTCTATAAACCAGCAGCCACAGGTGGTGACCTCTATTTTAACATAGGTAACCTGAGCGAAGATATTTTAAAAGACGGTCGTAAGGCTTTGGAAAATGGCTTGCCGGTGGATGGTGACCCCAGTCGATTTGAGGAAACCAATTGGGGCAGGGTGTCCAAATTACAACCCGCAGTGGCCACTTTTGATAATAATCCGGTATCAAGGAAAGTACAGGATGTTGGATTGGATGGTTTATCTAATGCTGATGAAAAAGTGAAATTTGCCACGCCATTACAGCAAATATTAGGGAAGCTATTACCTGCTGCCGCTGCAGCGCTGGAAAGTGACCCTTCGTCTGATGATTATGTCTATTTCAGGGGTACCGCTATGGACCAGCGCAATGCCGGTATTTTACAAAGATACCAGCGCTATAACGGTATGGAGGGAAATTCCAGAACCCCCAGCCAGTCTATGCAGGACTTTGGTGTTGAAAATTCTGCAGCTACAGCCTTACCGGACGGCGAGGATGTAAACCGCGACAACAACATGACGCAGTCTGACGAGTACTTTCAATACAAAATCTCCATGCGCCCGGCTGACCTGGTGGTGGGCAAAAAATATGTCACCGATAAGGTCACTTCACAAGTGAAGCTTTCAAACGGACAGACACAATCGGTGAACTGGTACCAGATACGCATTCCCCTAAGTGAATATGATCAGCGTGTGGGCGGCATACAGGACTTTAAATCCATCCGTTTTATCCGTTTGTTTATGACAAATTTTGAGGATACCACGGTGCTCCGCTTTGCAAAAATACAGTTGGTAAAAGGCGAATGGCGCCAATACAACAACGCCAACGAGGCCTCAAAGGTGATTGCCGATCCCAGCCTCCCTGCAATAAATGCAGATCATTCGACCTTACAGGTGGCAACGATAAACATCGAAGAAAATGGCAAGCGCACGCCTATTCCCTATGTGTTGCCCCCAGGCATTGAAAGAGAGCGTGATTACAGCAATTACCGCACAGAAACAATTCAAAATGAGCAGTCTTTAACCCTGACGGTTAAGAACCTGCGCGACGGTTATGGACGTGCCGCTTTCAGAACCGCTATTAATGATTTCAGGGCCTATAAAAACCTGGAAATGTATATCCATCTGGAAGCGGAGGGTAACAATGTGTTAAACGACCGCGACCTGAATGCTTTTTTAAGGATTGGAACTGATAACCAGGATAACTATTATGAATATGTGCAGCCTTTGCTGGTTACCCGGCCTGGTACGGCTAGCCCTTATGCCATCTGGCCAGAAGAAAATGTAATGCGCATTGATTTGGAGGTCTTTCAAAAGGCTAAGCTGGCGCGTAATGCGGCCATGATGCCAAACGGACAATTGTGGCCACAAAATATACCTTTTGAATACCGGGATGGCGCAAATACCGTCATTGTGAAAGGGCAACCTGATATGAGTAAAATAAGGGTATATATGCTGGGCATAAAAAACCCGTTGCGTAACCCGGCTGCGCAGGCAGGTGACGATGGTCTTGACAAACATGCACAGGTATGGTTTAATGAACTTCGGCTAACAGAGTTTGATGAACGTGGAGGTTGGGCCGCCACAGCGAGGGTAAATGCACGTTTGGCCGATTTCGCTGATGTGAATCTCTCCGGCAGCAAATCTACCATTGGCTTTGGTTCGATAGAAAATAGGGTAAGTGAACGCAACCGTGCAGATCATGTATTCTTTGACCTCAGCTCCAGCATGGAACTTGGTAAATTCTTTCCAGCAAAATCTGGTGTAAAAATCCCACTGTTTCTTAGTTATTCCAACCAGGTGAGTACACCACAATACGATCCATTAATTCCGGATGTGGAACTCAAGAATGCCCTCGCTAACAAAACGGATCAGGAGAAAGAAAGTATCCTCAATTATGCGCAGGACCATACCACGCGCAATAGCATTAGTTTGACCAATGTACGCAAAGAGCGTACAAACCCAGATAAAAAGCCACAGTTATGGGATGTAGAAAACCTGAGCGCCAGTTATGCTTACAGCAATGTTGAACACCGTGACTTTATTAACCAGAACAACATACAACGCAACTACAGAGGTTCGCTGAACTATACTTATTCAGCACCGCCCGTGATGATTTCGCCTTTTGAGAAGTTAATTAAATCAAACACCCTGGCTTTACTCAGGGACGTAAACTTTAGTTTATTGCCTTCTGCCATTAATTTCAGGATAGAGCTTGACAGATATTATGCAGAAAACAGCCTGCGCGATAACAATCCATCTAATGGTATTCCCATCAATACTACTTTTAATAAAAATTTCCTGGTTACCCGCGTTTACGGTATTTCATGGAACCTGACCCGTTCTTTCCTGCTTGATTTCGATGCGACCAATTATTCTATTATTGACGAACCAGATGGGCGCATCAATGGACTAAAAAGAGACACGGTGTGGCAAAACCTCCAACGTTTAGGGCGTACTACTGATTATGCGCATAATCTTAACCTGACCTATAACCTGCCGATAAACAAAATACCGGGCCTGGATTGGATTAATGTGGCTACCCGTTATGGAACCACCTTTAACTGGCAAACGGAAAGTCAGGTGACGCGCCTTGATCCGCAGGTTGATTTAGGCAATACAGTGCAAAATTCAAGAACCATACAGGTTAATCCTACTCTTAACCTAAGTAGTTTTTACAGCCAGCTGGGGCTACAGGGATCGCACGACAATACAGGTGTCGGCCAAATTTTGTCAGACCTGTTGACAGGTGTAAAAACTGTTAATGGTGCTTTTACACAAACCAAAGGTATCTTCTTGCCTGGTTACCTGCCGCGCACACAATATTTTGGGATCGATGAGGCTACTGGTGCACCGGGATTGGGTTTTGTATTCGGCAGTCAGCGAGACATCAGGATGATGGCCATTAACAACGGTTGGATCACTACAGATACCCTGCAATCGCAATTATACATTAACACAATCCGGGAGGACTTTAGCTTTACCAGCACCCTTGAACCCATTCGCGACCTACGCATTACGTTAACGGCCAATAAAAACCGTACGCTAAATTATTCCAGTAATTTCCGCTATAACAATCAGTCGGAAAGCTTTGATAACCTGAGCCCCAACACTACTGGCGATTACAGCGTTACTTTTATGACGCTTCGTACGGCATTTTCAGATCAGAAAGGCAGCCTGGTTTCCCAGGTGTTCCAGAAATTTATGGCTAACCGGCAAGTCATTTCACAGCGCCTGGGTGTATTAAACCCTAATTCAGCAGGTAGCCTGGATGGCTATGCCGATGGTTACCAGAAAGAGGCCCAAGATGTAGTGATTGCCGCTTTCCTGGCCGCATATACCGGGAAAGAGGCTGGCAGTTCCAGTTTAAGTGGGATGCCTAATATTCCATTGCCAAACTGGCGCATCAGTTACGGCGGGCTCAGCCGTATTGCATTTTTACAGGAACATTTTAAATCCATTGATCTTCGTCATGGCTACCGCTCTGTTTACAGCGTAAACGGCTTTAATTCACTCCAGAAATATACGGAAACAGCTGGTGCCGTGAGCAGTCGTGATGTGAACAATAACTTCCTCCCTGCCTTGCAATATTCACAAGTGACTATTGCGGAACAATTTTCTCCACTGGTTGGCGTGGATACACGGTTAAAAAACAACATGACACTTAATTTCGAGATGGGCAGAACCCGTTTGCTGGGACTCAGTATGGCCAATAGCCAACTGGCACAGCTTTCTGAAAATAACATGGTTTTTGGAGTGGGCTACCGCAGTAACAAATTCCGCTTCCCTTTTGGGATGTTCAAACAATTAAAACTGGATAACAACATGGACATTAAAATGGATGTTGCAGTTAGAGATAATAAAACCGTGATTTACCGCGCCGATATCGAGGCGGCAGAGGTGTCGGCAGGAGCTAAAAACATTACTTTAAGGCCCAGTGTAGATTACGTGTTGAATAAACTGTTTAATGTTAAAGTGTTTTACGATTCCAATATTACCCAACCCTATACCTCACAAACCTTTAACACGTCGTACAGTAATTTCGGTTTTAGTTTAAGAATGATCTTTAATTAGCGTTGATATAGCGCTGAAGAATAATTAACTTTGGCAACTAAATTAGAACAAAATGAATTTTCCATCAGAATTAAAATATACTAAAGACCACGAGTGGGTTAGGGTAGAAGGTAATGAAGCTGTTATAGGCATCACAGATTTCGCACAACGTGAATTAGGCGACATCGTTTACATTGATATCAACACTGTTGGTGATGAAGTAGCACAAGATGAAGTTTTTGGATCTGTAGAGGCAGTTAAAACTGTATCTGACTTATTTATGCCGGTAACAGGTACAATCAATGAAGTAAATGCTGCTTTAAATGACAACCCTGAATTGGTAAATTCTGACCCATATGGTGATGGATGGATGGTGAAAGTAACTTTGGCGGATAACGCTAGTGTTGATGGATTACTTGATGCGGCCGCTTATCAAACTTTAGTTGGCGCTTAGTAGATGAATTTCATTAAAGCATTAAAGTACCAGGGCTGGGCAATAGCATGGTCTATATTTATTTTAATACTTTGTTGCATAAAAACGCCAGACTCGGGGAGTTCTGGCTTTTTTTTTGAAGGTTTTGATAAAATGGTACACCTTGGCTTTTTTTACGTGCTTACCATTCTTCTTTTCTTTGGTAAAATAAGGTACCAGCGTCATTACCGTTTCAGCATCATTACCATTTTCAAAATTATTCTGATTACTGCTTTCATTGGCGCCGCCATTGAAGTGGTACAAATGGTGTTTTTTCCCTACCGTTCAGCCGAATTATGGGATTTTGCGAGCGACATGATCGGCGTAATGATGGGCGTCTTTAGCTATGTGGTGCTCCATTTGGCCGATTATGGCAAGAATAATAAGAATGAGGCGGTTAAATAATGACCGGTTGATTCCCTTCCTTTATTTGAATTCAATCCTTGTATTTAAAATGTTACTTATTAATTAATAAGGTGCGTTAATCTTTAGGCCCGTTCTGGCGTCTATACTTCTATAATATATCCGATACTACTTTTATGATTAAAACTATTACTGCAGCACTATCCTTTTTTCTGCTTATCACGCTGGCTACTTTTGCTCAAGCTCAAATCACTACTACTGTTTCAGGTAAAATTATTAACGGCAAAGACAAACTTCCTGTAGATTATGCCACCGTTGCAATCAGGAGTCTTCAGGATTCTAGTGTGGTAGGCACAACCAATACAGAAAAGGATGGCTCGTTTAAGGTAAACGGTTTAAAAGATGGTAGATATCGTCTGTATGTAGCTTATCTTGGCTTAAAAAGCACCACAAAGGATTTTACCGCCAATGGCGCTCCGGTACAATTAGGTGCAATTGAAATGGAGAATTCAGGACTTGACCTGAACACCGTGGAGATAGTGGGTGATGCACCACCGGTTAATGTCAAAAAAGACACCATCGAATTTAATGCAGGCTCTTATAAAGTGCGCGAAAATGCCGTGGTGGAAGATGTGTTGAAGCGTCTTCCAGGTGTGGAAGTGGCCAAAGATGGTTCTGTAAAGGCACAGGGCGAGTCTATTACCAGAATTAAGGTTGATGGAAAAGAGTTCTTTGGTAACGACCCCTTACTGGCTACCAAAAACCTCCCTGCAGATATGATTGATAAGATTCAGGTCATTGATCAAATGTCTGAGCAGTCACAATTTACCGGCATTGATGATGGTAACCGCGAGAAAGTGATTAACATTACCACTAGAAAAGATAAAAAGAACGGGATTTTCGGGAATAGCACTGTCGGTTATGGATCTGATGACCGTCGCGACATAAATGTTAACATCAACAAATTTAACGGCGATCAACAAATGTCGGTGGTGGCACAATCTAATAACGTAAATAAACAAAACTTCGGCGGCGGCGGAGGTGGCGGTGGAAGAATGCAGATGGGTGGTGGCGGTGGCGCTGGCCAGCAAGGTATTACCACTACAAACGCTGCAGGTATAAACTATGCCAATATCTTTAAGAATAAAACAGAAATCAACGCCAGTTATTTCTTTAATAATACCTCGTTATTTAACGAACAACAAAGTCTGCGTCAAAATTTATTGGGCAACACAACCACTACTTTCGCCAATAACTTAAACAGTACAAACGAACGTACCAATCATCGTTTCAATTTCTTGCTCGACACTAAGATTGATTCAACCCTGTCCATAAAACTGCAACCTAATTTCAGCCTCACCAATTCCGACCTGATCCGAAACAGTAATTACGTAAATAATTACGAGAACTTCGAAACTGTTGGTGATCAAATGTTTAAAACAAACGCATCTACGCCATCTTTTGGCAATAACTTACTAGTCAGAAAGAAATTTCAGCGCCCGGGCCGTACGATATCCTTAAATGTAAACACCAGTTTTAATCAAAGTGATTCAGAAAACTATAATAACATACAGAATTATACCACCAATTCTTTAGGCACTTCACAGGAATTTACTAACCAGTTTAACGATTCGGAAAGTAAATCTATTAACAATACCTCCAGGTTAGTGTATACCGAACCGCTATCAAGAACTTTAAGCCTCGAATTTAACTACGAGAACCGTTATAATTTTTCCGATTCAGAGCGTTTTACCTATAACTTTAACCCAATTACCAACAGGTACGACCAGATAGATGATACGTATAGCAATACTTACGAAAATACGACTTTAACCAATGCTGCTGGTTTCAGCTTTAACCAAACAGGCCAGAAATACACCTGGAATGCAGGCTTGGCTGTGCAACACACGGATCGTGAAAATGCCAACATTACTACAGGTAACATCATTAACCAAAGCTTTTATAACCTTACTCCAAGTGCGCAGTACCGTTATACATTTAGCAAAAGCAAACGGTTAAGAATTAACTACCGTGGTAATACACAACAACCTAGTATTTCTCAAATCCAGCCAATTCCTGATAATACTGATACGCAGGTAATTCCAGTGGGTAACCCTAATTTAAGGCCATCTTTTACCAATAATTTAAGTGTTTTTTATAACAACTTTGACTTTGCCAACTACCGTTCTCTATTCGTTTTTGTGAACGCCAATCAAACCATCAATGCTTTTGGTAACAACAGTACCTTGATTGCCAATGATCCTGATTCGACCAGAAATGGTAAAATTGCGGTATTGCCTGTTAACGTAAAAGGCGTGTACCAGGTAAACGCGGGTTCATTTGTTGGTCTTCCTTTAATTAAAGGCAATAAACTGAACCTGAACATCAACTTAAATGGTTCCTACGGCAGAGGGGTCAACTTTACAAATTCCATCGAAAACATTTCCAATGATTACAGTATCACCAATGGTTATAAGCTGGTATCGGTATTTGACAAGCTTGATTTTACTGCAGGTATCAACGGAACGATGTACCGCAGTACCTATTCGGCCAACCCTAACCAAAACACTACTTATTACACGCTGAGCCCAACTTTAGATATTAGCTACCTTTTACCAGGCGATATTCGCATTGCTGCTGATGTAGATTATTTTCAGAACACAGGCAGGGGTGCGGCTTTCGATACCAATTACACCCTGTTAAATTCATTTGTGAGCAAGCAGTTCTTTAAAAACAAAGGCACGTTGAAGTTTGCCGTTAATGATATCCTTAATCAAAACCAGGGGATTTTGCGCACTTCGAACAATAATACCATTACCGACTTGAACTACAACGTTTTAAAGCGTTATTATATGGTTTCATTTACTTATGCATTGAACCGTATGGGTGGAAAGAATATCGATGGTCCGCCGCAACGCGAAGGAGGCCGTCCGGGAATGCACAGGAGGATGTAAGGAAGTGATAATTATTTGGAATTATTATAAATAAAGGGTAATTTGCGGAAAATTAAAGATAAATGAAACTATCGCAACTGGGTAAAGGTGAAACTGGGACAATCGTGGCATTCACTGATCTTGAAATGTCTGTTAAACTAATGGAAATGGGCTGTTTGCCAGGCGAAATCGTCGAGGTAGAGCGTTTTGCTCCATTGGGTGATCCTATGGCCATCCGCGTTGCTGGTTATCAACTTTGTCTGCGTAAAGACGAAGCGTCTATGATTATAATTTCTTAAAAGATTTGGTAGCAGATATAAAAATTGCCCTGGTTGGGAATCCTAATACTGGGAAATCAACACTATTTAATTTACTTACCGGACTCAACCAAAAAATAGGGAACTTTCCTGGTATTACTGTCGACAAAAAAGTTGGCTATTGTAAATTACCGAATAAACAGGTCGCAGAAATTATTGACCTGCCGGGTACTTATAGTTTATACCCCAAAAGCCGCGACGAGGGTATTGTTTTTCAGGTGCTTGCCGATAAACATAACCCAGTACACCCTGATCTTGTGGTGCTCGTGGCTGACGCCACAAACCTGAGACGTAACCTGTTGTTGTATTCACAAGTGGCTGACCTAGGTTTGCCGGTTATTCTTGTGCTGAACATGATGGACATGGCCAAAAAGGAAGGCCTGGACATTGATATAAACTTGCTTGCCGAAAGATTGGGTATACAGGTGGTTGCCATATCAGCCCGCGGAAACATGGGTTTAGATGAGTTAAAAAAAGCCATTGTTAACCGCACTACCATTCCTACTCAGCTTGCCGGGGCCGATGTAAGCGTTTTAGCACCTGATGCAATTACAGCTGTACAGGGGGTGTTAAACTCCGATAATGACTATTATGCGCTGCAGATGTTACACCAACACCAGCACATTGAAAATATACCGTCCGCTGTTCATCAGGAACTGGACAAAATTAAATTGCAGTCTGAATTTGAATCTTCTAAACAACAGGCTGCCGAAACCATTTCCCGTTACCGCTATTTAAGCACTATCCTTTCTGGGGTAATTAAAGATACCGGCGCAGCACGTAAATTCGGTTTCAGCGATAAAATCGATTCCATCCTCACCCATAAAGTTTGGGGCTTCGCCATTTTTATCTTTATCCTGTTTTTCATATTTAACGCCATATTCTCCTGGTCTACTTATCCAATGGACCTCATTGAAACCGGTTTTGGCTGGTTAACAGAATATGGGCATGAACATTTGCCGGAGGGATTATTAACCAATCTGTTCCTGGATGGTATCCTCGCGGGCTTAGGCGGCGTGGTGATTTTCATTCCACAGATTGCAATATTGTTTGCATTTATATCCATTCTGGAAGATACCGGTTACATGGCGAGGGTTACGTTTATGATGGACAAAATCATGAACAAATTTGGTTTGAGCGGGAAATCTGTGGTACCAATGATTGGAAGTCTGGCTTGTGCTGTACCTTCCATTATGAGTGCCAGGAACATTGAAAGCTGGAAAGACCGGATCATCACTATTATGGTGGTGCCGCTGGTGAGCTGTGCTGCACGTTTACCGGTGTATACGTTGTTAATTTCCCTGATCATCCCTAAAGAACATCTTTTCGGATTTATTAACCTGCAGGGCTTAACCCTGATGGGGATGTACCTGATCAGCATATTTGCTGCTATTATTGTGGCTTTTGTGATGAAGTTCCTGATCAAGGCTAAAGAGAAATCTTATTTTATAATGGAGCTGCCGGTTTACCGTATGCCCCGATGGAAAAATGTGTTTTACACCATGTACGAAAAGTCTAAAACCTTTGTGGTAGAAGCAGGTAAGGTTATTATCGCTATTTCCATCGTGTTATGGGTGCTGGCCACTTATGGTCCGCCAAGCCGTTTCGAAGCCATTGATAAAAAATACGCTGCCATAGAAGCAGGACAGGATAGTGTGCAAAAGGCTACCCTGGAGCGCGACCATTCGGCCGAGCGTCTTGAAAATTCTTACGCAGGTATTTTAGGTCATGCCATTGAGCCGGTTATCCGTCCTTTAGGTTTCGACTGGAAGATTGGTATCGCATTGATTACTTCTTTTGCAGCCCGAGAAGCCTTTGTAGGTACTATGGCTACCATTTATAGTGTAGAGGGTGGTGATGAGAATGTGGATACCATTCGTGGTAAAATGGAGGCAGCCACTAACTCGCAGACTGGCTTGAAGGTGTTTACCTTTGCCACAGGTTTCTCGCTGATGCTGTTCTATGCTTTTGCTATGCAATGTATGAGTACCGTGGCGGTGGTTTATCGCGAAACGAAGTCATGGCGCTGGCCAATGATACAGGTGGCTTACATGACCATTCTGGCTTACGTGGCGAGTTTAATTGCCTATCAATTCCTGAAATAAAAGTTTATCTTCGTTCTTGTGGAAAAAGCCCAGGTACTCGCCCAATACATGCCGCCGGCTGCAGCGCCGGTAATTGCGCGCTGGATCGATTATTTTCAATGTGAATTTAAAATAGCGAAAGGTCGCCGCACCAAACTTGGCGATTACCGGCATCCTTACCAGGGTGCAGGGCATAAAATATCTGTAAATAACGACATGAACCCTTATGCCTTTCTGGTAACTACCGTGCATGAGTTTGCTCACCTGCTTACCTGGAACGACCATAAGAATAAAGTGAAACCGCATGGGCTGGAATGGAAACGTAATTTCAAGCGCATGATGAATCCCTTCCTGGAGCAGCAAATTTTTCCTGACGATATTCAGCAGGCCATTAGCCTGTATCTTCATAATCCTTCTGCCTCAAGCTGTACCAATTTACAACTATCCAGGGCATTGAAAAAATACGATCTGGCCAGTACAAATTCACGCCTGGAAGAAATCCCTCTGCATACCGTATTTACCATTAAAGATGGACGGAAGTTTACAAAAGGAGAACGCCTGCGTAAACGCTACCGCTGTACCTGCCTTGACAATGGACATGTGTATTTGTTTAGCCCCCTTGCCGAAGTATTACGCACACCTACGGGTATTTAATAATCCAGTAATTTTTCTACCGTTTCTGCCAGGCGGCTTTTAGCCAGGAAACTTTCTTCGAGGGCTTTATTCATAGGGATGGCGGTATCCAGACTAGCACATCGCATCACGGGTGCATCCAGGTACTCAAAACAGTGTTCTGCAATCCATGCCGATAGCTCGGCACCGAACCCTGAACTCAGCGTGTCTTCGTGTAATATCAATACTTTTCCGGTAGCTTTAACGGCTTTTAACACTGCTTCTTTATCCCAGGGTTGTAAACTGTACAGGTCAAGCAGATAAACGGAAAGCTCAGGATGCTGGTTAATGTAGCTCAGGGCCCAGTGCACCCCTAAGCCATAGGTGAGGATGCAAAAAGTATTCCCCTCCCTGATCACCTGTGATTTTCCAATCTCAAGCGTATAATACCCTTCGGGTACCTGGCCGGTGAGGCTGCGGTAAAGGTATTTATGTTCGAAATAAATAACCGGGTTGGGATCTTCAATGGCCGCCAGCAATAATCCTTTGGCATCATAAGGGAATGCAGGGTAAACAACTTTTAATCCGGGTGTTTTCGTAAACCAGGCTTCATTGCTCTGCGAATGGAAAGGCCCGGCACCGGTACCAGCCCCGGTAGGCATCCTGATTACCACATCGGCTTTTTCGCCCCAGCGGTAATGTGTTTTTGCTAAATTATTGACGATCTGGTTGAATCCACAGGTAACAAAATCGGCAAACTGCATTTCCACCACAGATTTATACCCTTTAATGGATAAGCCCAAAGCAGCCCCTACAATGGCCGATTCGCAAATTGGGGTGTTACGTACCCGCTGCGTACCAAAGGTGCCGGCAAAGCCCTCGGTAATCTTAAAAGCGCCACCATAAGCCGCAATATCCTGTCCCATCAGCACCAGGTTTGGGTATTGTTCCATGCCCAGCCTCAGGCCTTCACTAATCGCATCCAGGAAACGTATCTCTTTACTGGGGCCTTCCGGTGTTTTCACCTGCTGTTTGTAGGGGAAAAACATGTCTTCCGTTTCACGCTGCGGGTTGGCTTGTGGTTCTTCCTCACGAAAAGCAAGGTCTATATCCTGGTCAATTTGCTTTTTGAAACCAGCTTTTAAATCCTCGCAAATGGCATCGGTTAAAATGCCCTGTCCGTAAAGGTAAAGCTCAAAGTTTTTAACAGGATCTTTCTTTTCCCAGGTTTCCAGCAAGTGTGGAGGCACATATTTAATGCCCGAAGCCTCTTCATGGCCACGCATCCGGAAAGTTATACATTCAATCAGTACAGGTTTTGGGTCTTTTCGCAGGCGTTCAGTAACCTCGCTGATGGTGTCATACACCTCAAGGATGTTATTCCCGTCTATTTGCAGGCCCTCCATGCCGTATCCCAGGGCACGGTCTACAAGGTCTTTACAACGATATTGTTCTGAAGTAGGGGTAGAGAGACCGTAGCCATTGTTTTCAATTAGAAAGATAACGGGTAAGTTCCATACCGAAGCCACATTGAGGGCCTCGTGAAAATCGCCTTCACTGGTTGCACCCTCACCTGTATAAACTAGGGTAACACCAGGTTTTCCAGCCAGCACATCGGCAAGTGCCATACCATCGGCCAGGGCCAGTTGTGGCCCAAGGTGCGAAATCATGCCCACTATCTTGTGTTCCTGTGTACCAAAATGGAAGGAACGGTCGCGGCCTTTGGTAAAACCTGTTACTTTTCCCTGCCATTGCGCCATCAATTTCCAAAGGGGTACACCCCGGGAGGTGAAAACACCCAGGTTGCGGTGCATGGGCAGGATATAATCGTCGGCGTCCATAGCCAGCGTGCTGCCTACAGCAATGGCTTCCTGGCCTATGCCGGAAAACCATTTTCCAATACGCCCCTGACGAAGCAGGATCAGCATCTTCTCCTCGATCAAGCGGGGATAAAGCAACTGTTTATACAAATTTAATAAAGTACTGTTGTCTTTATCTTTTCTGTCAAAGCGCATGGATATACAGTTTTGTTATACTTTTTTGCTCTCCTCGTACTGTTTGGAGAAAGATTTTGGTGCTACTTCTGGCATTTCTCTGTATTTCCCCCAGATCTTTTTGAAGAGTACTTTAAGAAAGAAATTTTTCACTTTGCCACCAAACATATCCATTGTCGATCTTTTGGCCATCCCTTTCTTCCAGATCTTCCAGCCAAAATTTTCTGCCCTGGTGTTTTCATGTGCTGCCACAGCATCTCTACGGTTGGCCAGCAACATCTTGTGGATGTCGATTTTTACCGGGCATACCTCTGTGCATTTTCCACACAGGGTTGACGCGTAACTCAGGTGTTTGAATTCCTTCATCCCTTTTAAATGCGGGGTGATCATCGAGCCAATCGGACCGCTGTAAGTGGTGTCGTAAGTGTGTCCACCGATATTTTTATATACCGGGCAGGCATTAAGGCAGGCACCACAACGTATACAGTACAAAGCCTGGCGTTGTTCTTTCTGTGCAAGCAGGTTGCTGCGGCCGTTATCAAGCAGGATGACATACATTTCCTCCGGACCATCGGTTTCCCGTGGTTGCCGTGGACCGCTTAAAATAGTGTTGTACACCGTTAAATTTTGTCCCGTACCATGACTTGCCAGCAAAGGCCAGAACAGGTCGAGGTCGGCCATGGAAGGAATAATTTTTTCTATACCTACAATGGCGATGTGGATTTTAGGGAAAGTAGTACATAAACGTGCATTACCTTCATTTTCTGTCAGGGCGATACTTCCGGTATCGGCAATTAAAAAATTACCACCGGTAATGCCTACAGAAGCGCTTAGGTATTTCTCGCGTAGTAATTCGCGTGCTTTTTGAGTCAGTTGTTCAGGTGTGGCATCCAGTGGGGTGCCGAAGTGTTCATGGAAAAGCTTGGCAATGTCCTGTTTACTGAGGTGCATGGCTGGCGTAACGATATGATAGGGCGCCTGACCGAGCAATTGCACAATGTATTCGCCTAAATCACTTTCCAGCGATTCGATATTGTGTTTTCCAAGGAAATCGTTGAGGTGGATCTCCTCGGTGGTCATAGACTTTGATTTGATCACCGATGTGCCACCAGCTTTTTTGATAATGTTCAGTATTTCACGCTGGGCTTCTTCCACATCATTTGCCCAAATCACCTTGCCACCTTTGCGCTGGAAGTTAGCTTCAAACTCTGGCAGATACTTGTCCAGGTTCTCCATTACCCTCCATTTAATGACGTTAGCCTTCTTTTTAGAATTTTCCAGGTTCTCGAATTTCGATAGTCCGCGGGCAACTGCAACGTTGTATTTACCAATATTATGATTGATAATGGTACGATGGTCTAGATCAAAAGCCTTTTCATCAGCCTTTACCAAAAAATCTTCAGCAGTTTTCATCATGTTCAAATATAAATAATTAGCCTGCACCAAAAAATAAAATCATGTTTATTGCAAATTTAGCGGGAAACGGGGTTTCACATGGCGTAACAGGAGTGCAATGTAAACTGGAAATTTGGTGTGTCAACCAGGTAGATGACCGTTATAGGGGTGTTAACCCGGTGTTAAGACGCCCTTTAAAGGGCTAGAGCCGTTCAAAGGCCCTTGAAAGGCCCTTCTAAGGCCCTTCTAAAGCCCTTATAAAGCCCTTCTAACTAGGGATTCGAGCTCAATTTCAGCCTTTAAATTATTGGCACCTGGAATCGTTTCGGCACTATTCCCGGAATACTTATACATGCTAAAATTCTTATTCCTGTTTCTGTTTTACACGGGAAGTTTTTATTCCTTACACCAGGTTACATCAAACACCTTACCCGTTGGTCGAGTCATTATCCCCTTTGGTCGTTTGACCCCCTCCTGTTGTCTAATAGCCTGTTTTCTGCTGAAACGTATCGGCGCTGCTGATGTCTTAATAACAAAGATTTAAGAAAAAAACATAACCCTTATAACCATCAAAAAATTAGGAATCATGAAAACAACTATTAAAAACCTTATCGCTGCAGGTATCGCCGCCACGGTATTATTAGGAACCACTATCGCTGCAAAAGCCGATGTAGCACCAGCAAAAAGCACTGTATTATCTTCCATCAAAAACATTAGCAATATTGCCATATCCGGAAACGTTGAACTGATTCTGATTCAGGGCGCGGAAGAAAGTGTAAAAGTGTATAACGATTACTATGCAAACAACGCCATGGTACAGCACAAAGACGGACAGCTGCGTGTGAGTTCTTTTGGCAAAGAAAAACTAACTGTAGTAGTGCATGTAAAAAACCTGTCTGCAATTAGTGCTGCCGACCAGAGTACCATTAAAACCTATGGCAAATTCAACTTGTTACATTTAAGTATTTCCTTAGAAGACCAGGCGAAAGCGGATATCAATGCAAATACCGTAAGCGTGGCAACGGACATCAAGGGTGAGGCAAGATTGAACCTAAGTGGAAATACAGAAGCGCATTATGCCCACAGCGCTGCCGATAAGGGCTGCCGGTTTGCAGAAGTTACCGTTAAAGACGATAAAACCGTTTTAGAATTCATTGAATTTGCGATCAATTGTAAAAAGGACTAGATTAATGAGGTGAGGTTGCTCTTTCAGAGCAGCCTTTTTTGAATTTACATGATTTATGATGTCACCATTTGACAACAGACTACTCCGTATAGCGCCTAGTGATCTATGTTTGTAAATTCGGACAACCACT